>VBKF01000159.1:0-62500 GCA_005888095.1 Deltaproteobacteria bacterium
ACGATGCCCTCGACCGCGATCGCCGCCCGCACGGCGAACAGTATTGACGTGACCGGACGGCGCGTCCATAGGACGGCGCATGCGGATCCTGCTCGTGGCGATGCCCGACACGGCCTCCTCCCTCGACCGCGTGATGAAGTTCCCGAACCTCGGGCTCTGCTCGATCGCGGCACAGGTGCCCGGGCACGAGGTCCGCATCCTCGACCTCGTCCTGCGCCCGAAAGGCGTGCGCCGCCGCGTGCTCGAGGAGGTCGCGGCCTTCGCCCCCGAGCTCGTGGGCTACTCGGCGATGTCGTTCCAGTACGCGACGGCGCGTGCGCTGGCCGCGGCCGTGCGCACGGTCGCGCCGGGCGTGCTGCACGTCCTCGGCGGCTACCACGCGACCGTGCTCCCCGACGAGGTGGGCGCGCGCGACGGGCACCTCTTCGACTTCATCGTCCGCGGCGAGGGCGAGCTGGCGTTCCGCCAGCTGGTCGACGGGCTCGCGGGGCGGACGCTCGACCTCGCGTCGATTCCCGGGCTCTCGTGGCGGAGCGGGTCGGGCTACCACCACAATCCCGACGGCGCCCTGCTCGAGCTCGACTCGGTGCCGCTGCCTCGCCGCGAGGCGCGCGCCTGGGACGGTGCCTTCTACTTCGACCGCTCCTTCGACGTCGCCGAGACGAGCCGCGGCTGCCCGCTGCCGTGCACGTTCTGCTCGATCCGGCGGATGTACGGGCGGACGTTCCGCCGCTTCCCGATCCGGCGGGTGATCGAGGACCTGCGCGCGCTCGACCGGCGGGGCGTCGGCGGCGTCTTCTTCGTCGACGACAACATCACGATCGACGTGCCGCGTTTCAAAGAGCTGTGCGAGGAAATTCATGCAGCGGGGCTGTCACACCTCCGCTACATCGTGCAGGCCTCGGTGCACGGCATCGCCAAGGACCCGACCCTCGCGCCCGCGATGGCGCGCGCCGGCTTCGACACCGTCTTCATGGGCATCGAGAACGCGGAGGCGGCCAACGTCGCGGCGCTCGACATCGCCGCCAAGCGCGGACGCACGGAGGACGAGACGCCACGCGCCGTCCGCCTGCTGCAGGAGAACGGCATCAAGGCGGTCGGCGGCTTCATCGTCGGCAACCCGGACGACGACCGGGCCGCAATCGCCCGCACCTTCCGCTACGCGCGGCGCCTCGGGCTCGACTTCCCGATCGTGCAATGTCTGACGCCGTATCCGCGGACGGAGATGCGCGCCGCACTGGTGGCCGAGGGGCTGGTCACGAACCCCGACGACCTCTCGCGCTACAACGGCTACGTGGCCAACGTCCGCACCCGTCACCTGTCGAGCGCGGCGATCGCCCGCGCGATGCTGTGGGAGGGCCTGAAGCTCTACTTCGACCCACGGGCCGCCCGGCGCAGCCGCTTCTTTTACGACTTCCCGCGCTTCCGGGCGGCGATGCTGCGCAATAACCTCGCGCTCCTCACCGCGGCGCGTAATCGGATGTTCCTGTCGACGCACACGCTCTGACCCCGGGTTTTTCTTTGTGAGCTGCGCGCGGCCGTGATAGACGGGCCGGCGTGTCCGAGCGGCTGGCGGAGGTGGCGGCATTTCGGCGAAGCTTGCGACCAAGGGCGGTTTCGCCACTCGAGCGTCTGCTCCTCCGGGTCGGCGCCCGGTTCGACCGGCTCATGCTGCGCATCTGGATGCGCGGCGACGCCGCTGCGCCGGACGTCGACCGGGCGCTCCGCGACGAGATGCTCCGGGCGCACGCCTTCTACCGCGACCCCACCTTCCTGACCGACCCGGGTTCGTTCTTCCGGGAACCTCCCGCGCCCGAAGGCGTGGCCGAGCGGACGCTCCGCGGGCTGCCGGACGGCGGGCGATGCCTCGATCTGGCGTTCGCGAGCGGCTTCACGCCGGTCTATCCGGCGGCCCGCGCGGACTTCGCCGGCTTCGGGGAGAACCAGCTGGCCCAGGCGCGCTGGTGGCGCCATGCGGGTCGCGAGGCGCCGGCCGTCGTTTGCCTGCACGGCTACGCGAGCGGCGATCCGCGCATCGACCGGCTGGCGTTCGGCGTGCGCGCCCTCTACGAGGCCGGGCTCGACGTTCTGCTCTTCACGCTGCCCTTCCACGGCCGGCGGAAGCCGCGCGGCGCTCGCAAGTCGGGCGAGGCCTTCTTCGCGCGGAACCTCGCGCGCACGAACGAGGCCTTCGCGCAGACGGTGTTCGAGGTGCGCGCCCTCTTGCGGCACCTGCAACAGGCCGGGTGCGGGCCGATCGGTGCCTTCGGGATGAGCCTCGGCGCCTACGCCGCGGCACTGCTCGCCGCCGTCGAGCCTCGCCTGGCCTTCGCGATCGCGATGATCCCCGTCGCCTCGCTCACCGACCTCGTCTGGGGGGAGCCGATCCATCGCTGCCGCCGTCAGGAGGTGGAGGCACACGGCATCACGTTGACGTTCTTCCGCGAACTCTGGCAGGTGCACGCGCCGTTGCTCCGCCCCTCGCTCGTGCCGCGCGAGCGGCGCTTCGTGGTGGGGGCGCTCGGCGACCGCATCTGCCCGCCCGCGCACGCCCACGCGCTCTGGCACCACTGGGAACGCCCGGAGATCCACTGGTACCCGGGCGGCCACCTGGCGCAGTTCCGCCGCGGGAGGGCGCTGTGCGCGGTACGGACGTTCCTCCAGGGCCTCGGCCTCGCCCGCTGAGGCGGGGAGCGAGCCGGCCGCCGGGCGGGTGAAGTTACGGTTGCAGGCCGCAGCCCGCACCGGCGTGCACTTGACCTGCTCCCTTCGATCGGCAAGAAAGCCCGCATGACGCCGGGCGTTACGCTCAGCGTCGTCGTGCCCGCGCACGACGAGGCGGCGAACCTCGACCGCTTGGTGGACGAGGTGCGCGCGGCGCTCGAGCCCACCAGGCTCGTTTGGGAGCTGATCGTGGTCGACGACGGGTCGAACGACGAGAGCCCGGCGAACCTCGCGCGCCTGGCGGCCGCCGAGCCGCGGCTCCGTCCGCTACGACTCGCGCGACGCAGCGGCCAGACCGCCGCGCTGCGGGCCGGCTTCGAGGCGGCGCGCGGCGCGATGGTCGCGACGCTGGACGCTGACCTGCAGTGCGCGCCCGCCGATCTGCCGGCGCTGCTCGTGGCGCTCGACGGGGCGGCGCTCGCGTGCGGCGTGCGCGCGGGGCGCCGGGATCCGCCGGCTCGCAAGCTCGCGTCGGCGCTCGCGAACGCCGCGCGGAGGCTCTTCCTGGCGCCGCGCCTGCGTGACCTGGCGTGCCCGCTGCGCGTCTTCCGGGCCGATGCGCTCCACCGCGTCGTCACCCGGGGTGCGCTCTTCGAGGGTGCCCATCGCTGGCTCCCCGCGCTCTTTCATCTCGCCGGCGAGCGGGTCGTGCAGCAGCCGGTCAGCCACCGGCCGCGCACCGCCGGGCTCTCGAAGTACACGACGCGCGGGCGGCTGGTGCCGATCGCGAGGGAGCTCTCCCAGGTGCTGGCGCGTACCCGTCGTGGCCGCCTGCTCGCCGCGGCGGTGCTCGTGATCGCCGTGGCGCTGCCCTTCCTCTGGGGGCTCGGCCGCTGGCCGCTCCTCGAGCCCGACGAGGCGCGCAATGCCGAGGTGGCGCGGGAGATGCTCGCGCTCGGCCGCTGGAGCGTCCCACACTTCAACGGCCTGCCGTACCTCGACAAGCCCGCGCTGTTCTTCTGGCTGATGGCGGCCGTCTTCCGGGTGCTCGGCACGGGGGAGCTCGCCGCCCGCCTGCCCGCGGCCGTCGGGGCACTCGCCACCATCGCACTCACGTTTGCCATCGGCCGGCTCCTCTTCCCCGGCCGGCGCCATGCGCTCCTGGCCGGGCTGATCGTCGCGTCCACCCCGCTCGTCATCGCCTTCGGGAGGCTCGCGATCTTCGACATGCCGTTCACGGCCCTCGTGACCGCGGCGCTCTTCTGCCTGCTGCGTGCGCGTCTCGCCGGTGGGGACCGGCTCTGGCTCCCGCTCGCCGGGCTTGCCATGGGGCTCGCGACGCTCACCAAGGGGCCGGTTGGCCTGGCGGTGCCCCTGGTTGCGTGGTGGGCAGGGCGGGGCGCGTTGCCCGCCTCGGCGCGGCCGGCCCGGCCGGCGGTGCTGGCCGCGGTGGGTGCCGCGGCGGTCGTCATCGCGCCCTGGCTCGTCACCATCGCGCGCGAGGAGCCCGGCTTCGTCCGCTATGCGCTCGTCGACGAGACGCTCCTCCGCTTCGCGTCCGTCGCCCGCTTCCACCGCGGCGGACCGGTCTACTACTACGCGGGAGTGCTCGCGTGGGGCCTCGGCGCCTGGGCGGTCGTCCTGGTCGCCGGGCTGCCGGGTCTGGCACGACGATGGCGGACGGACCGCGCGGCGCAGCCGGCGATCGCCTTCCTGGCGCGCACCACCGCGGCGATCCTCCTCTTCTTCACGGCGTGCGCTTCCAAGCGGCCGGCGTACGTCCTGCCCGCGGTCGTGCCGCTCGCTCTCCTGGCCGCCGCGGGTATCGTCGCCGACCGGGCGCGCGTGACGGCGACCGTCCGGCTGTTCGCCGCGCTCGCCGCGCTCGTGGGCGCGGCGGCGGCCGGGGCGGCGCTCGTCCGGTGGCTCCCCGAGAGCCGGACGCTCGCCGCGGTGACGCCCGCGGTGCTGGGCCCCGCGGGCCTCCTGCTCCTCGTCTGGGGAGGCCTGACGCTCGTCGTGGGCGGCCGACGGCCGGCCCTCGCCGTCGCGGCGTGCGCGGTGCTGGCTCCGGCGATGGGCCTGGCGCTCCTCGGGCCTCTCGGCCCGTATGCCGAGTCCCGCTCGTCGCGGGCGCTGGCGGCGCGCATCGAGCCGGGTGCGCCGGTCATGTGCTTCGAGACCTTCCGGACGGGCCTGCCCTTCTATCTCCGCCGCCCCGTGGTGCTGGCGAGCGAGCGCGGCAGCGAGATGACCAGCAACTACGTCGTCGCGCGCCGTGAAGGACACTCGTGGGTCATCGTGTCGGAAGGGGCGGCCGTCGCGGCGCTCAACCGTGGCGGGCCGCTGTACACCGTGGCGTCGGCCTTGAGCCTCCGGCGGCTGGCCACGCTCACCCCGCGCCGACTGGTGCCGGTCTATGCCGACCGGCGGAGCATCCTTCTCCGCGCCGAGGGCTGACCCTCCGTGTGCGGCATCTACGGGCTCGTCGCGCGCGACGGCGCCGCGCGTGCCGAGGCGGTCCTGCCGCGCATGGCGACGTCGCTCGCGCACCGCGGCCCGGACGGCGATGGGACCGCGATCAGCGGCCAGGCCGCCCTCGGCTGCCGGCGGCTCGCCATCATCGACGTCGCGGGCGGCGCCCAGCCGCTCCGCAACGAGGCGGGAGACGTCATCGCGGTGTGCAACGGCGAGATTTACAACAGCGCTTCGCTGCGCTCCGCGCTCCAGGCTCGCGGCCATCGCTTCCGAACCCGCAGCGATGCCGAGGTGCTGCCGCACCTCTACGAGGAGTACGGGCTCGACTTCGTCCAGCTCCTCGACGGGATGTTCGGCCTGGCGCTGTGGGACGCGCGCCGCGCTCGCCTGGTCCTGGCGCGCGACCGCCTCGGCGAGAAGCCGCTCTACTACGCGGCGACGCCCGACGGCTTCTTCTTCGCCTCGGAGCCGAAGGCGCTCCTCGCCGGCGGTGCGGTCGCCGACACGCCCGACTGGACGGCGCTCGCGCTCTACCTCCGCACGGGCTACGTGCCGGCGCCGGCGAGCGCCTTCCGCGAGATCGTGAAGCTGCCCCCCGGCGGGCGCCTCGTGCTCGAGGGCGAGGGGCTCGCCGTCGACCGCTACTGGGAGGTGGCACCGCTGCTGGCGGCGCCCGCGCTCGCGCTCGACCTCGATGCCGCCGCCGAGACGCTCCGCGCGCACCTCGAGCGGGCGGTCCGCGCCGCGCTGGTGAGCGACGTGCCGCTCGGCATCTTCCTCTCGGGCGGGCTCGACTCGACCGCCATCGCCGCCCTCGCGCGGCCGGCGGTGGACGGCGAGCTCGCGACCTTTGCCCTCGGCTTCGACGTCCCCGGCTTCGACGAGCGCGAGCATGCGGCGCTGGCGGCCCGTGCGCTCCGCACGCGCCATCGGACGCTCACCATCACCCCCGAGCTCTTCCTCGAAGGCCTCCGTGGCCTGGTCCCGCTCCTCGACGAGCCGCTCGCCGACCCGGCGCTCGTGCCGACCTTCCTGCTCGCACGCTTCGCGCGCAGCGAGGTGAAGGTCGTGCTCGTGGGGGAGGGTGGCGACGAGCTCTTCGCGGGCTACCCGACCTATCTCGGCGGCCGCCTCTCCGCGGGCTTCCGCCGCCTGTCGCCGGGCCTCCGCCGCGCCCTCGCGGCGGCGGCGCCCCTCCTCGGCGCGCCGCGCGGCAACACGACCCTGCGCTACCTGCTCCGCCGCTTCCTCGAGGCGGCCGAGGCACCGGCGGCGGCGCGACATCGTGCCTGGACCGGGTGCGTCGGCGCCGAGCTCCTCACCGCGATCGCCGCGCCCGGCGGGCCCCTGGTGGCGCCTCCCGAGCCCGACACGCCGCCGGCGCGCACCGAGGTCGATGCGCTTCTGGCGCTGGATCTCACCGGGTACCTGGCCGACGACCTCCTCCCGAAGCTCGACCGGGCCACCATGGCCGCCTCGCTCGAGGGCCGCGCGCCGTATCTGGACCACCACCTCGTCGAGTTCGCGTGCCGCCTGCCGCTCGCCCTGAAGCTCCATGGCCTGTCGAGCAAGCGTGTGCTCAGGCGCGCGATCACGGATCTGGTGCCGGCCGCGATCCGTCGACGCGTGAAGCGGGGGCTCACGGTGCCGCTCGCCGCCTGGCTCGCCGGTCCCCTCCTGCCGTTCGCGCGGGCGACGCTCGCGCGGCTCGACGCGCAAGTCGTCCGTCCTGAGGCGGTGCGCGCCCTCCTCGACGCCCACGTCGCCGGCCGGCGCGACAACCGCCGCGAGCTCTGGGCGCTCGTCATGCTGCAGCTCTGGAGGGAGGCGTGCGCGTCCTCGTGACCGGAGGCACGGGCTTCATCGGCCAGGCGGTCTGCCACGCGCTCCGGGGCGCCGGGCACACGGTGACGATCGTCAGCCGCGACCCGGCCCACGCCTCCGGCACCGCCGTCGGTTGGGACGCGGTCGGCCAAGCCGTCGGCGCCGCCGATGCCCTCGTCAACCTCGCCGGCGAGCCGATCGCCGGCCGCTGGGGACCGGCGCGGAAGGAGGCGATCCTCCAGAGCCGCGTGAACGCGACGCGCGCGCTCGTCGACGCCGCAGAAGCGGCTGCGCAGCGGCCGGGCGTCCTGGTCAGCGCGTCGGCCGTCGGCTACTACGGCGCGCGGGACGACGAGCTCCTGGACGAGACGGCCGGACCCGGCACCGGCTTTCTCGCCGAGGTGTGCCGGGCATGGGAGCACGAGGCGTCCCGGGCGGAGACCCTCGGGCTGCGCGTCGTCCGCCTGCGCATCGGGATGGTGCTCGCCGGCGACGGGGGCGCCCTTGCCCGCATGCTGCCCCCGTTCCGCGCCTTCGTCGGCGGACGGCTCGGGAGCGGGCAGCAATGGATGTCGTGGATCCACCGCGGCGACCTGACCGGCCTCGTCGTCGAGGCGGTGGCCAACGAGGGCTATCGCGGCGCCGTCAATGCGACGGCCCCCCAGCCGGTGCGCAACCGCGAGTTCGTGGCGGCGCTCGGCCGCGTGCTCGTACGTCCCGCGACGGTTCCCGTGCCGGGGGTGGTGCTTCGCCTCGCCCTGGGTGAGATGGCCGACATGCTGCTCACCGGCCAGCGCGTGCTGCCCCGCGCGGCCGAGCGGCTCGGCTATCGCTGGCAATACCCGGAAGTGCTGGGCGCGCTCCGGGCGAGCGTACGCTGAAGCGCCTTCCCGTTACGGGCAGGCCGGGAAGACGAATGGCGGCCCCGGGAACTGGGACGTGAAGGTGTTGTCCTTCCAGCATTCGCCCGCATCGCTGGCGCCCGGGACGTCGATGAGGTCAGCTGCCAGGGAGGTGTAGGTCGGGTCGGGGGCGAGGCCGTTGCCGGTGACCGTGTTGTGCTCGAAGCGATCGGCGTCCGGCTTCGGATCGTAGCCGGGCGGGGGAGTCGGATCGCAGCTCGCGACGAGGCAGCCGGTGACGAGCGCGATGCCGCCGGTGCCGTTGCCCGTCACGACGTTGTGATCGACCTCGTTGGTGTCGGCCGCGAGGATCAACATGCCGGTGCCCCGCGGCACGAGGCAGACGTCGTCCGAGGGGTCGAGACAGGTGTTCGGCTTGTTGTTGTCGTGGCTGCGGTTGTGGTCGATCCGGTTGTTGTGGTTGAGCGCGACGTCGAGGCCGGGCAGCGTGAAGGAGAGGATGCCGCCGGTGTTGCCCGTTGCCTCGTTGTGGTCGAGGCGGACGTTGGAGGAGTTCTCGATCTCGAAGCCGCTCACGTTGCCGGTCGCGAGGTTGTGGTCGACCCGCACGTCATGCGACTGCCCGACGTAGATGCCGGTGTCATTGGAGCCCGTCGCCGTGCTCCTGGTGACGCGGCCGCGGCCGCAGTGCGAGGGGAAGATGCCGTACTCGCCGTTGTCGTTGGTGGTCGTGGTGCGCACCTGCCAGTTGTCGGCACAGAAGATGAAGGCGCCCTCGCCACTGAAGCCGTTGACCGTGAAGCCCGTGAGGCCGATGCCCTTGATGCGCTGCGTGGCGTCGGTGAGACAGCCGGGGCCCATGGCGCTGCTCTTGGCGAACGCGATTCCCTGGTCCTGGCCGCCGGGGTTCTCCACGATGACGGGCTTCGTCTTGTGCGCCAGGGCGATCAGCTTGACGTTGTCCTTCGTCACCACGACGGCGCACCGATGGGCGGCGTCGGTCGGGCAGGGAGTGCCTGCCTCGTGATAGGTGCCGGGGTAGACGAGGATGTGGTCGCCTGGACTGGCGGCGTCCACGGCCGCCTGGATCGAGTGACCGCGATGCACCCGGATCACCGCGGCACCGCCAGGCGTTGCGGCGAGCAGGAGACCGAGGACGACCGGGCAGGCGGTCGAGCGCATGGGGGGCCCTCCTTCGAGGCGGGCGAACATACTGGCACCCGGGGCGTTCCGTCAAACTCGTTTCACGGAATCGCGGTGCTCGAGAGCCCGGACGCGAGCCGGCTAGCGCTTGCGGACGAGGGTGATCCCGTCCGAGACCGGCAGCATGACGGCCTCGACGCGCTCGTCGCGGGCGACGGCGTCGTTCAGCGCGCGGATCGCCTCCGTCGACGACGACCGCTCGTCCGGGTCGATCACCCGGCCCATCCAGAGCACGTTGTCGAAGACCAGCACGCCGTTCGCCCGCAGGCGCGGCAGGAGCTCCTCGTAGTAGGCCTGGTAGCTCTCCTTGTCGGCGTCGATGAAGGCGAGGTCGATCTCCGGCGCCCGCGGCAGGGCGCGGAGCGTCTCGAGGGCCGGCGCGACCTTCAGGGTGATGCGCTCGGCGACGCCCGAGCGCGCGAAGTAGCGCCGCGCGATCGCCGACCACTCCTCGCTCGCGTCGCAGCACAGGAGGCGGCCGTCCGGCGCGAGCCCGCGCGCGATGGCGATGGCGCTGTAGCCCGTGAAGGTGCCGACCTCGACGGCGCGGCGCGCGCCGATCAGGCGCGCAAGCCAGCCGAGGAACGCCGCCTCCTCGACCGCGACCTGCATCAGGCTCACCGGTCCGAGCGCCGCCGTCTCCTCGGCGAGGTCGCGGAGCACGGCGTCGGGCGGCGGGGCGTGCGCGACCAGGTAGCCGTACAGCGCGGGCGTCATGTGCGTGAACTTCTCGTGCATGGCACGGTGGTACGCGAGCTTTCCGCCTGCCGCAAGGCGCGGCGGTTGACTTGCGTCAGCGGCCCGGCCAACAGTGCCCGCCGCCATGCCCCGCGTCCGCGCCGGCGAGCTCGAGCTCTTCTACGACACGGCCGGCACGGGCGAGCCCGTGCTCATGCTGATGGGCCTCGGCGGCGAGCATCATGCCTGGGACCTCGTGCGGCCGGACCTCGCGCGCTACCGTCTCGTCCTCCCGGACAACCGCGACGCCGGTGCGAGCGACGAGGCGTCCGGCCCCTACACGCTCGACGACATGGCGAGCGACGCCCTCGCCGTCATGGACGCGCTCGGGATCGAGCGCTTCCACGTCGTCGGCGCCTCCATGGGCGGGGCGATCGCGCAGCGCCTGGCGCTGCAGGCGCCCACCCGCGTCGCGACGCTCGTGCTCCTCGGCACGTGGGGACGGACCGACCCGTTCCTCGCCACCATCCTGGAGAGCTGGCGGCTCATGGCCGAGCGGCTCTCGGCCGAAGCGCTCTTCCGCGCGCAGACGCCGTGGGCGTTCACCTACCGGTTCTTCCAGCACCCGTCGCCCGAGGTGCGTGCCTGGCAGGCGGCGCTCGCCGAGCGCGGGCTCCTCAAGTCGGTGCCGGCCTACCAGCGGCAGATCGACGCCTGTCTCGCGCACGACGCGCTCGACGTCGTGCCGCTGCTCCGCACCCCGGCGCTCGTGCTGGTCGGCGAGGACGACATCCTGACGCCGCCACGCTACTCGCGGGCGCTCGCCGCGGCCCTGCCGGGCGGGGAGGTGATGCTCGTGCCCGCCACCGGGCACGCGCTCTTCCTCGAGACCCCGAAGCCCTGCACGGAGCGGATCCTCCGCTTCCTGGCGAAACACCCGCTCGCCTGAGCGCGACCCAAGACTTCTTGGGTCGCGGGCACGGACGCGAGCATGTGGCGCTCGCGTCACGCGCGACCGCCGTGCCGCGGCTGGCGAAGCCAGCGCGGCAGACGAACGCGCGCGGTTCCACGGCTGCGCAGACTGGCCCATCGCCAACCGATGAACCTGAGCGCTGCGAGACCTCTGGAACGGCGCGTGTCCGTTCTGCCGCGCTGGCTTCGCCAGCCGCGGCAGGACAGTCGGGCGTGATCCCGACGGAACACCCTCGCGTCCGGGTCGCGACCCAAGAAGTCTTGGGTCGCGCTCCTATCCGGCGCGCGACAGCGCCCAGACGAGGAGGCCGTAGGCGGCGACCGCGCCCGCGACGGCGAGCAGCGTCCGGAGCCAGCGTGGCATCGTTGGCTTCGGGCGCTGGCGGGCCGCGCGACCGGTGATGACCACGCTCTCGGGGTGGGCGAGCGCCTCGCGCAGCTCGAGCGCGCTCTCGGGACGGTCCCGCGGGTCGCGCTCGAGCGCGTGCAGGATGATCTCCTCGAGGGCCGGCGAGATCTCGGGACGCAGGCGGCGCGGCGGCGTCGGGTCGTCGTGCAGCTTGGCACGCATCGCCGCGTAGACGTTGTCGCCCTGGAACGGCATCTCGCCGGTCAGCATCTCGTACAGGATGACGCCCAGGGCGTAGAGGTCGCTGCGCGCGTCGCCGCGCTTCCCCTTCACCTGCTCGGGGGCCATGTAGTCCGGGGTGCCGACCGTCTGGGATAGGCCCGCCCACGTCATCTTCCTGAGCGTCGTGTCGAGCGCGATGCCGAAGTCGACGAGCTTCACGCGGCCGTCCGGCGTGACCATGATGTTCTCGGGCTTGAGGTCGCGGTGGATGACGCCATGATCGTGCAGGTAGACGAGCGCGTCGGCGATCTGGACCGCGAGCTCGACCGCGGCCGGCACGGGGAGGCGGCGCTCGCGCCGCAGGCGGTCGCGGAGCAGCTCCCCCGCGACGTACTCCATCGCCAGGTAGAGCCGGCTCTTCTGGCGCGGGCGGAAGACCTTGATGACGGCGGGATGATCCAGGCGCTGCCCGATCTCCTCCTCACGGCGGAAGCGCTCGTGGAAGACGAGGTCGCTCGCGTACTGGAGGTGCGGCACCTTGAGCGCGACCGGGTGCCCGTTCTCGAGGTCGCGCGCCCGGAAGATGGTGGCCATGCCGCTGCGCGCGATCACGTCGAGGAGCTGGTACTGGTCGACGGTCTCGCCGGGGGCGAGGTCTCCCATCGGCCCGCGACCTTAGCGGTCGGCGGGTCCCGCCGGCAAGCGGCCCGCAACGCGCAGACGCTCAACGCCCGAACCGCCACCAGGGACGGGCGGCGGGGGCCGGACAGTCGATGATGGCGGCGATCTGCGCGCTCAGGTTGTCCTCGCCACCCTCCTCGCGCGCCCGTCGCACGAGCGCGCGGCAGGCGGCCTCGGGGGGATGCGCCGCGAGCAGCTCGCCGAGCTCGGCCTCGCCGATCGGCCCGTGCACGCCGTCGCTGCACTGCAGGAGCACGTCGCCCGGCTTGACGTCCAGGCTGAGGACGTCGATGCCGACGATCAGCTCCTGGCCGAGGGAGCGCGTCACCACGTGACGGCGGGGGTGCGTGCGCGCCTCCTCGGGCGAGAGGATGCCGTACTGCACCTGCTCCCCGACCCAGGTGTGGTCCTTGGTGAGCTGCGTCAGCTTGCGGTCGCGGAAGAGGAAGAGCCGGCAATCGCCGACGTGCGCGGCCACCAGCATGCCGCCCACCACGGCGCTCGTCGTGAGCGTCGTCCCCATGCGGCGGAGCTCGGGGACCGTGATGCCCTTGGTGTAGATCTCGAGGTTGGCCTCCTGGACGGCACGCCTGAGGCGCTTCGCCACCGGCCAGCTGCCGGGGGCGCGGTCCATCTCGCGCGCCAGCACCTCGAGGGCGAGGCTGCTCGCGATCTGGCCGCCGGCATGGCCGCCGATGCCGTCGGCCACCGCGAAGACGAGGCCGTCCTCGTGCGGCCAGTGGCCGACCGCGTCCTCGTTCTCGGCGCGGACGCAGCCGACGTCGGTCAGCTGGAAGAAGTCGATCTCCGGCATGACGGCACGGGCCGGCGGCACCGCGCCGCCGGCCCGAACCTGCTGCGAGATGTCAGAAGAAGCTACGCCACCGTCCGTGTCGCGGGGATCAGCTTGCGCCCGCTCCGCATGCTGCTGATCGCCACGTACAGCCCGCTCACCACTGCCCAGGCGCCGGCGATCCCGAGGCAGATGTAGGCCTCGTGCTGCGAGTCGGCGTTGCCGATCACGTAGAGGTAGAGGATCGCGCCCAGCATGGCGACGTTCATGATCAGCCCGACCCCTGGAACGATGAGGTGCTTCAGCACGCTGAAGTCCTCTCGTCCCGAGAAGGCGACGATACACCACATGCAGGTGAGCCCGTAGAGGACGAAGGTGCCGAAGTTCGACGCGAGGCCGATGCCCGTGAGCCCCACCACCGACTGCACGCCGACCGCCGCGATCAGGGTCGAGACCACCACCAGCACCCAGATCGCCCGGTGCGGGGTGGCGAAGCGGCCGTGCAGCGCGCCGAGGACCTCGGGCATCTCCTGGTCCTGGGCCATCGCATAGCTGACGCGCACGGCCGTGTTCAGGCAGCTGAGGGTGGTCCCGAGGATCGCGAGGCCGACCGTGATGGCGATCGAGATCATGAGGCCGAAGCCGATGCCGCCGAGCACGGCGTCGCCGACCCGGATCGCCATGTCGCCGATCGGGGCGCTCGAGGCTGCCGCCGCGGCCATGCCGGTCACCGCCGCCCCGGTACTGTCGGTGCCGGCCAGCTTCTCGCTCACCATGAAGCCGGCGGCGAAGTACTCGAACAGGTAGGCAATCAGGCCCTGGATGACGAGCGAGAGGATCACCGCCCGCGGGATGTTGCGGTGGGGGTCCACGGTCTCGGCGGCGAACGCGGTGCAGCTCTCGAAGCCGACCAGGATCAGGATGGCGATCGTCGACTGGATGAGTACGCCTTGGACGGAGTGCGGCCGGATGACGTCCCACCCCCCGGAGAACGTCCACTGCGTGGCGTGCTCGGGATTGGCCACGCGGTAGTAGATGGCGAGCACGCTGAAGAGGACGAGCGTGCTCAGCTGGATGACGTTGATCATCAGGGATGTGAAGGTCGAGCCGGTCACCCCGCGGAAGGCGATGTACCCCGTGAGGGCCGCGAAGAACGCCGAGAAGATGATCATCGACGTGACCGACATCGTGCCGCCCGTCAGCTGGCCGTACACGTAGCCGACCAACGTGGCCATCATGGCGACCATGACGCCGGGATAGACCCAGTAGAAGAGGTGCGCCGCCCAGCCGGTCACGATCTTCGCGAGCCGGGCCCAGCGATGGTGCTTCTTGTTCTCACGGTCGAGGAAGGCCTTCTCGGCGAAGTAGTAGCAGCTGCCGAAGCCTGCCTCGGGATAGATGCGCGCGAGCTGTGCATACGAAATCGCGGTGAGGAACGCGAGGATCAGCGCGAAGCCGATCCCCGCCCAGATGTCGCTCCCCACCGAGCTGCCATCGGGCGCCGCGGCCGCGGCCTGGAGCTGATAGGTGATCCAGAGGAACGCGCCCGGCGCGATCAGCGCCATGGCGTTCACGGTGACGCCGGTGAGCCCGAGCGTCGGCTTAACGGACGGAGCTTCCTGAGGCATAAGCCCTCCTTTCCCCGGGGAAGGAGGGAGCAACCGACGTGCCATGGCGGGATGCACGGTGGGGTCCCGGGCCGGCGCGAGCCCGTGGCTTCGCGGGCGGCCCGGCTGCTCGTTCTCTGAGCGACGGCACAAAAAACGAGCAGGGGGAGGAGCGGCCCCGCGACGCCCGGTCGGGCGATCCGCGAAGGCGCTCAGAGACGCCGCCGGCCCGTCGCGACCTCGTCGAGGAGCGCCCGCGTGAACGGGAGGTAGGTGCGTGCCGTGTCGTCGCGCACGAAGAGCGGATCGGCGATGCGCGCCGGGTCGTATCCCTCGGCCGCGAGCGCGAGCTTGCGCTGCTTGAGCGTCCCGGTCACGTCCACCTCGCGGACGAGCCGCACGAAGGCCGGGCGAGCGTAGCCGGGGAGGTGACGCTCGCCGTGCGCGTAGAAGGCTCTTCCGTCGAAACCCTCCCCCTCGCGGAGCACGACCGCCGCCATGCCGGCGCGGCCCTCCGTGCCCGGGACGACGACGCCGTAGACGCTCGTCTCGCTCACGCCCGGGGCGGTGTTCAGCAGGTCGGCGACCTCCTGCGTGGCGACGTTCTCGCCCTTCCACCGGAAGGTGTCGCCGAGGCGGTCGACGAAGTAGTAGTAGCCGTCGGCGTCGCGGCGCAGGAGGTCGCCCGTCCGGAACCAGGCGTCGCCCGCCGCGAACGCATCCCGCACGAGCTTCGCCTCCGTCGCCTGGCGATCGGTGTAGCCGTCGTAGTCGACGGCCGAGCTCTCGCCGCCGACGCGCCCGAGGAGCTCGCCCGGCTCGCCTGCCTCGCAGGGGACGCAGAAGCCGTCCGGACCGCGCACGAGCTCGCCACAAGCGAGGTCGAAGCGGGCAAGCCGCACGTTGTCTTCCAGCAGCGGATGGGGTTTGCCGACGGATCCGACCCGCCCATCGGCGTTGTGGAGCGCGACGTTGCCCTCCGTCGCGCCGTACATCTCGACGATCCGCGCGATGCCGAAGCGCTCCTGGAAGGGGACCCAGATGTCCGGCCGGAGGCCGGCCCCGGCGGCGACGCGCAGCCGGTGGTCGCGGTCGCGGGGCGTGACCGGCTGGCGGAGGAGATAGCGACAGAGCTCGCCCACGTAGACGAAGGCCACCGCCCGGTGGCGGCGGACGTCGTCGAGGAAGGCGTGCGCCGCGAAGCGCCGGCGCGAGGCGAACGTCCCGCCGACGCGGAAGGCGGGAGCGAAGCCGACGAACAGGCTCTCGCCGTGGTAGAGGGGCAGAGGGGCGTAGATCGTCTCGCCCGGCTCGACGCCGAGGAGCGGCGCCAGGCTGAGGCCGGCCATCGTGAAGCGGAGGTGGCGGATGATGGCGGGCTTCGGATAGCCGGTCGTGCCCGAGGTGTAGATGTAGAGGAAGACGTCGCCGCCGCGGAGGTCGGGGAGGTCCGGCTCGTCGGCGCGGGTGAGTACGTCGCGCAGGGGGCGCATGTCGGCGGGGAGGGAGGCCGTGCCCGCGTCGGCGAGGAAGCGGACGGGGTGCGTTCCGCGCACGGCGTCGAGGCCGGCGAGGGCATCGCCGTCGCAGACGCCTACGGCGGCCCCCGAAGCCCGGAGCACGCTGGTGAGCGCGCTCCCCCGGACGTGTGTGTTGATCAGGGCGCCGACGGCGCCGAGCTTGGCGACGGCCCCGAGCGTGGCGAGGAAGAGGGGGCTGTTCAGGCAGAGGATCGCGACCGGCGTTCCCTTGACGACCCCCGCGCGCCGGAGCGCCCCCGCGACGTGGTTCACCTCCTGGTTGTAGGCGGCGTAGGTGAGCGACTCGTGCTCGAACGCGAGCGCCAGGCGATCGGGAATCGTCTCGGCCTGGCGGCGGACCAGGGCGCCGAAGGTGTCGGAGGAGGCCCTCAGATCGGCGAGGACGCTGCGGAGGTCCACCGCCGCGTACTAGGACGCGCCCTCGCCGGTTGGCAACCCCGGAGGGCCAGAGGCCCCGTGCGCGACGGGTCGCAAAATCGCCACCGATCCGGTCACTTGGCCGGCTTCCGACGAGGGACCTTCGGGCCGCACGGCTCACCGGCTTTTTGTTCCGAAATCAGCACTTTGGACGATTGTGTGGGGTTTACCCGCGGACGAGTATCCGAACCCATGTCGAGTCGGAGAGCAGGCCGCACGAGCACCATCGTGACTCTTCCCGAGCGGGCGATCCCGCAGGGGGCGCCTCCGGCGCGCAAGGGGTTCCATGCGGGCCGCAGGCGAGCGGCGCTCGCCTCGCTGGGCCACCGCCCGAGCGACCCGACCGGCTTCGACGGCGACGTCTGCGTGCGCTACGAGGCCGTCTACCGGCGGGCCGAGCCGGCTTGCGGCGAGCGCCGGCTCCTCCTCGCGGTGCTCGAGGACGGCATCCGGACGTTCCTCAAGAACGCGCACGCGACGCACGGCCGGGCCGGAAACCTCAAGCGCGAGGCCCTCACCTGGCTGAGCAGCGACCAGCGGGACGACGTCTTCGACTTCGAGAACATCTGCGAGATGCTCGGCATCGACGCCGGCCGCCTGCGCGCCCGCGTGCTCAGCGAGGCGGGACTCCCCGCGACGCTGCCGGCCGCGGGCTGAGCCGCCGGCGCCGCGGACGAGGGCTCGCGCGCCGGCATGAGCGCCCCGATCGGCGGCCACTGGCTCGTCGCGCCGGTCGGCTCCGCGCCGCAGTTCACGGGCGCGGACTTCACGGAAGAGGATCTGCTCTACGCCAAGACGGCCGAGGACTTCGTGCGTCACGAGGTCCTCACCCGGCTCGCCGAGATCGAGGAGAAGCGCGCAGGTGTGATGCCCGAGCTGCTCAAGCGCGCGGGCGCGCTCGGACTCCTCATGATCGACATCCCGGAGCGCTACGGCGGGCTCGGGCTCCACAAGACGACCTCGATGCTCGTCTCGGAGCGCGGGGCGCTGTGCGCCTCCTTCAGCGTCTCCTGGGGCGCGCACACCGGCATCGGCACGCTGCCGATCGTCTACTACGGCACCGAGGCCCAGAAGCAGCGCTACCTCCCGAAGCTCGCCAGCGGCGAGTGGCTGGCGGCCTATGCGCTCACCGAGCCCCAGGCGGGGAGCGACGCGCTGGCGATCGGCACGCGCGCCACGCTCGATCCCGCGACCCGGACCTACCGGCTGACCGGCACGAAGCAGTTCATCACCAATGCCGGGTTCGCCGACCTCTTCACGGTATTCGCCAAGGTCGACGGCGAGCACTTCACCGCCTTCCTCGTCGAGCGCACGAGGCCGGGGGTCTCGACCGGCCCGGAGGAGCAGAAGCTCGGCATCCGCGGCTCGTCGACGCGGCAGGTGATCCTCGAGGAGGTCGCGGTGCCGGCCGACGCGGTGCTCGGGGAGGTCGGGCAGGGGCACAAGATCGCCTTCAACATCCTCAACATCGGGCGCTTCAAGCTCGGCGCCGGGGCGGTCGGCGCCGCCAAGGAGTGCCTGCAGGTGGCGCTCGACTACGCCCGCCAGCGCCATCAGCACGGCCGTCCGATCGCGAGCTTCGGCATGATCCAGCGCAAGCTCGCCGACATGGCCACCCGTATCTACGTCGCCGACAGCATGAGCTATCGGACCGCCGGTCTCATGGACGCGGCGGCCGCCGCGATCCCCGACGACCAGCCGAGGCGCCTGATCGAGGAGGCCGTCGAGGAGTACACGATCGAGGCCTCCATCCTGAAGGTCTTCGGGACCGAGACGCTCGACTTCGTGGCCGACGAGTCGCTGCAGACGCTCGGGGGCTATGGCTTCATGGCCGACTACCCGGTCGAGCGCCACTACCGCGACTCGCGCATCAACCGCATCTTCGAGGGGACGAACGAGATCAACCGCCTCATCATCCCGGCCACGGTGGTGAAGCGGATCGGCCGGGGGCGCCTGGCGTACCAGGACTTCCTCCAGCAGGTCGAGCGGGAGATCGCCGACCAGGCCGCCTGGCCGGCGCCGCCCACCGGCCCGATCGCGCGCGAGATCCGGGCGGCCGACGTCGCCAAGCGGGTGGTGGCCTACACGGCGCGCGTGCTGATCGAGCGGGAGCTCGCCTCGCTCAAGGACCGCCAGCAGCACCTGGAGATCCTGAGCAACATGATCATCGACCTCTACGCGATGGACAGCGTCGTCGGGCGCACCCAGCGGCTCCTCGGCCACGGCTCCCAGCAGGACGACGAGCTCCGCATTGCGATGACCAACGTCTTCACCGCGTCGGCCAACGAGCGCGTCATCGACGGCGCGCGGCGGCTCCTCGTGAACGAACTGGAGGGGGAGGAGCTACGGCGGCACCTGCGGCTCGAGCAACTCGTCCCGCACTTCCCGATCCGCACCATCGCGGTCAAGACGCGGATCGCCGAGGCCCTCGTCGCGCGAGGGCTGGGGCCCGTCTTCTTACGCTGACGAATGCCGCGCGGCGCGCGGGAGCCCCGCCGGCGCCGCGGGCCCGGGCGGCCGCAGCTCAGCGGCCGCCGCTCGCCCGCCGGCCGCCCCGCATGCTGCTCTTGCGCAGCTTCTCCTCGAGCGCCGCGGCAACGAACTCCATCACGGAGATGCCGCTCTGTACGCAGAACAGCTTGATCTCGCGATGGAGTCCCTTCGGGATCCGGGTGGCGAGCTGGATCAGGACGTCATCGTCTTTGGGCATCGTGGCCATCCTCCTAGCGCACCAGCGCGCGCCGGCTGTTATTTAACTTATTTAGCGACCTGAGGCAAACCCGCGGCAAGAGTTTATCGGCGTGGGCGAATGTTCTTCATGTTTTCTACCCCAGGGCGTTGCGAACCGGGAGCAGAATCGCTCCCGTCAAGGGGTGAGATCAGCGCCGGGAAGGAGGGGGGGCGCTGCGGGTCCGCATGGTCCGCAGGTTGCGCTCGACGGACTGGAGCTGGCGCCCGAGGTCGACGATGTGGAGCTGCGCCCGCACGCGGGCGTACAGCTCGTGGGTGTTGATCGGCTTGGTGAGGAACTCGCTGACACCCTGGTACATGCCCTCGAGCCGGGTATCGAGGTCGTCGCGGGCGGTGAGGAGGATCACCGGCACCCCGCGGCCGCCGGGGAGCGCCCGGAGGGCCTCGCACACCTCGAACCCGTCCATGTTGGGCATCATGACGTCGAGCAGGATCAGGTCGACGGGCTCCTGCTCGACGATGTGCAGGCATTCGCGGCCGCTGCCGGCGCGCCGGGTCCGATAGCCCTGGCGCTCGAGGAGCCGCGCCGCGATGTCGCAGGAGGCGGGGTCGTCGTCGACGACCAGGATGAGGGGGGCTTCGCTCATTCGCCGGCGTCCTCCTGCGCCTCGTCGCCGAGCTCGTCGGGACCCCGCCGCCGGCGGAGCTTGGCGACGAGCGTCGTCCGCTTGAGGCCGAGGAGGCGCGCCGCGGCCTGCTTGTTCCCCTTGGTGCGCCGGAGCGCTTCCTCGATCAGGCGGTTCTCGAACTCCTCGACCGCGGTGTTGAGGTCGAGCCCATCCTCGCCGAGGGTGGGACGGGGGATCTTCTTCTCGGAGATGAGGGACCGGATGTTCGACGGCAGGTGCTCGACCTCGATCATGCCGTCCTCGGACAGGATGACCAGGCGCTCGAGGAGGTTCTCGAGCTCGCGCACGTTGCCCGGCCAGTCGTGCTCCCAGAGGTGCACCATCGCCTCCTCGGACAGGCGCGCCGGCCGGCCCGCGCGCTTGCGGTTGTGCTTCTCGAGGAAATGGCGAATGAGCAGCGGGATGTCGGAGCGGCGCTCGCGCAGCGGCGGCATGACGATCGGGATGACCTGCAGGCGGTAGAAGAGGTCTTCGCGGAAGCGACCGTGCTCGACCTCCTGCGCCAGGTCCTTGTTGGACGCCGCGACCACCCGGACGTCGACCTTCATGGCGCGGTCCGCCCCGACCGGCCGCACCTCGCGGTCCTGGAGGACGCGCAGGAGCTTCACCTGGAGGACCGGGCTCATCTCGCCGACCTCGTCGAGGAAGATGGTCCCGCCGGCGGCGAGCTGGAACATCCCCGCACGCTGCGCGATGGCGCCGGTGAAGGAGCCGCGCTCGTGGCCGAACATCTCCGACTCGAGGAGCTCGGCCGGGATGGCCCCGCAGTTGACGGCGATGAAGGGCCGGTCGGCGCGCGGGCTCGACGAATGGATCGCCCGGGCAATGAGCTCCTTGCCGGTGCCGCTCTCGCCCGTGATGAGGATCGTGGCGTCGGTCACCGCCACCTTCATGACGAGCTGCCCGATCTTCTGGATGAGCGGGTGCTCGCCGATCAGGGTCGGGTGAGGCTCAGGGATTCCGCTCGGTGTGCTCACAATTCCCTTGCTGTCGCGTGCGAACAACGGTACAGCCCCCCGCTGCCACTCTCAAACCGATTGGCACCGCCCACCCCGAACCTGCTATGCGGCGCACCATGATGAACGCCCGTCGGCTGCTATATCGGCCGGGTGAAGGAAATGGTTGAGCAGCGCCGTGCCGTTCGCCGGGCCGACGGCCGCCGGCCGGCCGAGCTGAGGCCCGTCCGTCTCGTTCCCGGCTTCCTGCCTCCCGCCGAGGGCTCGGTGCTGATCGAGACCGGCGCGACGCGGGTGATCTGTACGGCGACGGTGCAGGACGGCGTGCCCCCCTTCCTGCGCGGCCAGGGACGCGGGTGGGTGACCGCCGAGTACGGCATGCTGCCGCGCAGCTCCGGCGAGCGCATCGAGCGCGAGCGGCGAGGCCCCGGCGGCCGTACCCACGAGATCCAGCGCCTGGTCGGGCGGAGCCTCCGGGCGGTCACGGACATGGCAGCCCTGGGCGAGCGCTCGGTGCTGATCGACTGCGACGTGCTGCAGGCCGACGGCGGCACGCGCACGGCGGCGGTGACCGGGGGGTACGTCGCCCTGGCGCTCGCCCTCGACCGGCTGCGGGCGGCGGGCGTCGTGGCGGCCCTGCCGCTCACCGGCAGCGTTGCCGGCGTGAGCGCCGGGATCGTGGACGGGCGGCAGCTGCTCGACCTGGCGTACGAGGAGGACCACCGCGCCGAGGTGGATATGAACGTCGTCATGACGGGGGCGGGTCGCCTGGTCGAGGTACAGGGCACCGCGGAGGGAAAGCCGTTCACGACGGCCCAGCTCGCGCGGCTGCTCGACCTGGTCGTCGAAGGCATCCGGACGCTCACCGCGTTGCAGCGGGAGACCCTGGCGGCGGCCGGCGTGGCGATCCCCCGCCGGGCATGATCCCGGGGCGGCTGGTCGTCGCGACGGCCAACCCGGGTAAGCTGCGCGAGCTGCGGGCGCTCATCGGGGAGTGGGGACCGGTGACGGTCGAGGGCCTCGACGCCTTCCCGGGGATCGTGCTGCCCGCGGAGCGGGGAGCGTCCTATGCCGAGAACGCGGTGGCCAAGGCCACGGCCGTGGCGCGCACGACGGGGGTTCCGGCCCTGGGCGACGATTCCGGTCTCGAGGTCGAAGCCCTCGGCGGTCTGCCGGGCCTGCACTCGGCGCGCTACGCCGGGACGGAGGCGGCGCGGATCGCCAAGCTGCTCGAGGCGCTGCGCGACGTGCCCGCGCCTCGCCGGGGGGCCCGCTTCATCTGCGTCGTCGCGGCCGTCTTCCCCGACGGGTACGTCGCCAGCGCGGAGGGCCTGTGCCGCGGACGCATCGCGACGGTACCGGCCGGCCGCGCCGGGTTCGGCTACGATCCCATCTTCGTGCCCGAGGGGTTCGAACGCACGTTCGCGGAGGTGGGCGACGACGTGAAGCAGCGGCTCAGCCACCGAGCGCGGGCGGTCCGCGCCCTCGGCGAACGTCTCCGCCGCGGCCCGCGCTGAGGTGCGAGCGTTGCGCAGGGCTACGGCTCCATGTTAGGGAACGCCCGGCGGGGCGTAGCGCAGCCTGGTAGCGCACCTGCCTTGGGAGCAGGTGGTCGGCCGTTCAAATCGGCTCGCCCCGACCAACGACCAGACGCCCGCGCCAGTAGCTCAGGTGGATAGAGCAACGGCCTTCTAAGCCGTGGGTCAGGGGTTCGAATCCCTTCTGGCGCGCCTGTCGCGGCGCGGAAAGCGAGGACGAGCGAAGCAGCGAAGCGAAGGCGGTGAGTGTAGCTCAGTTGGCAGAGCACCGGGTTGTGGCCCCGGGGGTCGAGGGTTCAAGTCCCTTCACTCACCCCAAGTTCCACCCCATCTTCGGCGGGCCCGAGCGCATCGGCGCCCGCTCCTTTGGGCCGCTAGCTCAGTCGGTAGAGCAGCTGACTCTTAATCAGCGGGTCCGGAGTTCGAATCTCCGGCGGCCCACTCTTCCCTCGTGCCCCATGACGCGGTGCGACTTTCGCGCCGCCCCGGGCAAGGAGTACGGTCCGCCGCATGCGGGGCAACGGCGCGGACAAGGACGAGAACGGCGCCCGGCGCGGCTACCTCGAGATGGAGGGAGTCGTCCTGCGCCACGAGGGTTTGGACCTGCTCTGCCGCATCGGGGACAAGGAGTTCTGGGTCACCGGCGGACAGGTCTTCAACACCGCGCTTGCCGGGAAGACGGGTCCCGGGAAGCTCGTCATCCCGCTCTGGCTCGCGCGTCATCAGAAGCTCGTCTGATCGCGGGACGCGCCGATCATCTCTGCGCACCTCCGGCGTAGCTTTGACGCTCGCGCCGGGCAGCGACGCCGAAGCGTTCCGCAGTGCGCGCGACGCAGGAGCCGTGGCCGAGCGCGGACCCCCGCTCGGCCGCGCACGCGCGTGCTTCGGCCCATGCATGCGGGCGTCGCTGGCATGCGCGCTGCTTTCGCTCCCGGCGATCTCTGCCGGGAGGACAGCGTGAGGACGTGTCTCGCATTGCTCGCGACGGCGTGGCTCACCGCATCGACCCACTCGGTGGGGGCGGCGGGTGGACCACCTGGCGGTGGTTCGCAGCCCCAGGGAAGCGCCGCCTGTGAGGCCGCTCGCTGCGCCGCGCAAGCGGCGATCGATACGACGTGCCCGTGCGACCCGGCGACGAGCCACGGTGCGTACGTCCGCTGCGTCGCCCATGCGCTGAAGCGCGCGGGCGGGGGCAAGCTCGTTCCAGCCCGCTGCAAGGGCAGCGTCGTGCGCTGTGCGGCGCGGTCGACCTGCGGGCGGCCCGACGCCGTGGCGTGCAGCGTCCCGGTGAGCGGCTGCAATGCGACGTCGGGGACGTGCGCCAACGATGCCACGGCGGCCTGCGCGGACGACGGCGACTGCGGCGTACGCTGCCGGATTGCGCCCTCGGCCGCGAGGTGCCAGGCGGCGGGCGGAGCGGTCCGGGCCAGCGGAACCTGCTGCGCCGGCTGCGGCTCGCCGAGCGGCGCCTTCGTCGGCGAGATGGGCTAGCGGCGCCGTCCGGGCCGACCGAGTCACTCGCCTGGCCGATCACCGGCAGCTGCCTCGACGCAGCCGCGCCGCTACTTCCGTAACTGAGCGTCACGCGCCGTGACGCTCGTCGGCGGGCCGTACCGCGGCCCGTCGCGCCGACCGGGCGCCTCGCCAGCCGTGGCGGGGCACCCGAAAACCTCGGAAGTTGGCTGTCCGAAACAAAGTCCCGTCCGTCGGCGAGGGCGCACATGAGACACGGACCGGGAACGGGCATCGAAGTTGCTCTAATCCTCGGACGCCGGGATGACGATACAGACGACGCATGCTGCGGGCACGAAGCTTCGCGGTTCGGGAGGCAGTTTGCCGGACCCTGACGGCAACTTTTTGACACCCGGCGGCGAAGCGGCAGCACGGGACGTGGTGGAGGTGGAGGTGGCGGGAAAGGTTCAAGGTGGGGGCGACCCCGGAAAGGAGAGAAACATGCTTGCCATCATGAAGAAGCTGGTGCGCGACGAGAAGGGCCAGGATCTGGCTGAGTACGCGATTGCACTCGCGGTCATCACGCTCGCGGTCATCGCTGCGGTACAGCTCGTCGGTACGAGAGTCACCACGCTGTGGAACCAGGCGGCAACTACGCTGCAGAACGCAGCCAGCTGAACAGCGGCGTAGGCCTCGCAAACTCAGACGGCGAGGGGGGCATGAAGCTGGCCCCCCCGCCGGTATGAGTGAAGGGATGTTGGTCTCATGACGACGGAAATCGAGAAGCTCGGACGAGGTGAACGGGGGGAAGACCCCCGCGCGCGTCCCGCCGTCATGCGCCAGGCCCCCGCGGCCGGTTAGTCCAAGATGACGATTTCGATCCCGAGACGCGTGAGCCCCCGGGCCACGCATGCAGCATGGCTACGGCGGCGAACTGAGGCTCTGACATGCGCTCCGATCTAGCATGGTCCGCCGGGCTCGTGCCGGCGCCGCTGTTTGCGACGGTGCTGGCGTTCGTGACCCTCTGCATGGTCTCCGACCTGAGGACGCGCCGCATCCCCAACGCGATCACGGGGCCGGCAATCCTTGCCGGTGCGGCACTCAACGTCCTCTATGGGGGTCATGCCGGGCTCTTCGCGAGCCTCACGGGCCTCGGCATGGGAATCGGAGTTCTGCTCGCGCCGTTCGTCGCGGGCGGCATCGGCGGCGGCGACGTCAAGATGATGGGCGCCGTCGGCGCCCTCCTCGGCCCGCACCGCACCCTGGTGAGCCTCGCCGCGGGGCTCGTGCTCGGGGGGCTCGTCATGGTCGTGCATCTCGCCCGGCAGGGGCGGCTGCGCGAGAAGCTGCTGGCGACGGCCGTCATGATCGGCGGCGCCGCCGCGGAGGGGTCCCTCGAACCGCTCACGCTCTCGGCGGACGCGCCCGGGGCGGTGAGCCTGCCCTACAGCGTGCCGCTCGGGCTCGGAACCCTGGCGGCCCTGATGGTGGGGGCGGCCTAGCCGCGGTACGGCCATGCGACGCGCACGCCACTCCCTTCCGATGCCGAGCCGCCGCCAGGCGCGAGCCGAGCGCGGCCAGTCGCTCGTCGAGCTCGGCATCACGATCGTCCTCCTCGTGACGCTCGCCATGGGCATCATCGAGTTCGGACGCGCCTTCATGATCGCGAACATGGTGACGGCCGCCACGCGTGACGGCGCGCGCGCCGCCGCCGTCGTGTCGGCCGCGAACCGCGACCCGACGACGGGCCAGATCAGCAGCGCGTCCAAATCCGCCATCCAGACTCAGGTGGTGAACGAGGTCAACAGCATCGCCCCGAGCCTCTTCACGACCTCCAACGTCGCGGTCTGCCAGTCGACGCTCGATGCTTCCTGCCCGTCGGTGGGCGGCATCAACACCGTGACGGTCACGAGCACCGGCTCGGTCCGCTACATCTTCAACCTGGTCCCCGGCATCGGCAACGCGTTCAACGTCGGGCGCCAGATCACCTTCCGGGACGAGGGCCGGCCGTAGACCGACCTCAGAAAAGGGGCTGCACGGATGCGCAAACCTGCCAACATCTTTCTCCTCGCGATCATCGTCGGCGCGCTCAGCGCCGCGATGATCTACCGCCACCTGAAGTCCATGAACATGGAGGTCGAGGCCGC
Organism: Deltaproteobacteria bacterium; assembly: GCA_005888095.1. GTDB lineage: Bacteria > Desulfobacterota > Binatia > DP-6 > DP-6 > DP-3. The sequence continues at coordinate 25,766 of VBKF01000159.1, forward strand.
CAAGGCCGCGGGCCAGCATCCCGTGACCGACGTGGTGGTCGCGCGCGACACGATCTCGATCGGCACGCGCATCGGCAACGACAACCTGAAGGTGGTCACCTGGCCGGCGGACGCCCAGCCCGACGCCGCGGTGCACGACCCGAAGGACGTCGTCGGCAGCATCGCCCGCACGACCATCGGAAAGAACCAGCCGGTTGCGACGACGGAGCTGATCGCCCAGGGGGCGGGGCTCCTGCCGCTGCTGATCGAGGAAGGCATGCGCGCCATGTCGGTGAAGGTGGACAGCGTGACCGGGGTGAGCGGCTTCATCACGCCGAACAGCCGGGTCGACGTCCTGATCGCCGGCAACCGCGGCGAGGGGAACGAGATGCGCAGCCGGGTGATCCTGCAGAACATCAAGGTGATGGCGACCGGCACGATCATCGAGCAGAAGGACGAGAAGCCGGTCGAGGTGCCGACCGTCACGCTGCTCGTGACGCCCGAGCAGGCCGAGACGCTCACGCTCGCCACCCGCTACGACTCGGTGCGGCTGGCGCTGCGCAACTACCGTGACGAGGAGATGGTGGAGACGCCGGGCATGACGGCGGCGGCCATGTTCCACGACCGCCCGGCGGCGCCGGTGGCGGTGGCGGCCGAGAAGGACACGGGCGCGAGCTGCGTCCCGACCGGGCCGTCGGTCGAGGTCTTCCTCGGCGAGAAGCTGGTCCTGCAGCCGATGTTCGACGAGAAGGGACGGGGAGGGGCATGAGGAAGAGAGATTCAGGACGGGCGGTCGCAGCCCTCGTCGTCGCGGCCGTCACGCTGTCCTCTTGCAGCGCGCGACGTCACCACGTCGGCAAGGAGCACTTCGAGCAGTCGCTGGCGCGGGCGCGATCCGAGCGCGCCGTCACGGACGGTATCGAGAAGCAGCTGATGCCGGCCGAGGCGGAGCGAAAGGCGGCGGAGGGTGCGCCGCTCGCGCCGGGCGAGCCGATCTGGATTCGCAGCGGCAAGACACGGATCCTCCAGCTGCGAGGGAACGTGCGGCGGGTGTCCATCGGCAACCCCGACCTCGCGGGCATCGTGGTCCTCGGGCCGCGCAGCGTCATGGTGAACGCCAAGGAGCTGCCGAAGGCCGGCGGTGAAGCGGCGGCGCCCCGCGCCGCCGGCGTCGTCACCGGCCGGACGCTCACCCCGGAGCCCCACATGAGCGAGACGACACTCGTCGTCTGGGACGGCCCGGGCGAGGCTCCCGACATCCACACCCTCTTCATCGCCGACTTCATCGACCGCCAGGTCATGCTCGAGGTGACCGTGGCCGAGCTCAACCGGACGGCGATGGAGGACCACGGCCTCAACTTCCGCAACATGGCGAACTCGTTCGTCTCCGCCTACTTCATGGGCGGCGGCGTCGGGCCGGCGTCCGGCGGACAGGTCCCGCCCGGGCAGAACCAGCCGCTCCTGCCGATTGCGACATCCGATGCCGCGCCGGTCTACGCCTTCAACCTGCCGAAGACCGACATCACCGCATTCGTCCAGGCGCTGCAGACCGAAGGGCTCGCCACGATCCTCGCCCAGCCGAAGCTGCTGGCGATGAGCGGCCAGAACGCCGTCTTCCAGGTGGGCGGCGAGATCCCCATCCGCATCGCGACGGGGTTCTCCGCCGACATCGAGTTCAAGCCCTTCGGGACCCTCATCAACTTCATCCCCCAGGTCTCCGACGAGGGCGACATCATGCTCACGGTGACGCCCGAGGTGAGCCAGCCCGACTTCAACAGCCCGGTCGAGGGCATCCCGAGCTTCCGCACGCGGCGGGCGTCCACCAGCACGCGGCTCCGCAACGGCGAGACCCTCGTGATCGGCGGGCTCCTGCAGACCAATCGGACCGAGAGCGTGAGCGGCGTTCCGTATCTGCAGAACCTCCCGCTCGTCGGGTACATCTTCCGCAACACCCACTACGAGAGCCAGGTGACCGAGCTGATGGTCATCATCACCCCCCACCTCGTGCAGGCGTTGCCGCCGGGCCAGGAGCTGGCGCTCCCGACCGACCGCGGACCGCTCACCAGCGGGGAGATGAAGACGAAGCGCGACCCGGCCGAAGTGACCCGGCCGCGCGTGCCGGGCATGCCCTGAGGGAGGCCGGGGGACCGATGAGCGGAGAACGAAGGGTCGTGTGACGGCGAACGGCAACATGGCACCGGAGGAGGGTACGCTCCTCTGGGCGAGGCCCGACGGGGCGGCGGGCCCGGGGAGCCTGGAGCTCCTGCGGGCCGCGGTGCGCGAGTTCAAGCTCGGCGTCCACTGCTGCACCTACGGCGAGCTGCCCGAGCTCATCCGGACCCGCCGCTGCGAGCTGGTGGGGATCGAGCTCGGCGCCGACGCCGAGGCGGCCGTCGCGCTCATCAAGCGCCTCCACGACCGGCTTCCGACGCTCACCATCTTCGCCGCCTCGGACGACCCGGGCGTCTCCGTCCTGCGCGCGGTGCTCGAGGCCGGGGCGAGCGACGTGCTCTCGCTGCCGCTCGGCAGGCAGGAGCTGCACAAGGCCCTCATCAGGTTCTCGCAGCTGCGGACGAAGACGGGTCCCGCGCAGGCGGCCGGCAGCGTGCTGACGGTCTACGGGGTGCGCGGCGGTCTCGGCGCGACGACGCTCGCCGTCAACCTCGCGGCCCGGCTCCACACCGCGCTCGAAGCAGAGACGGCGCTCGTCGACCTCGACCTGCAGCGGGGCGACGTGGCGGCCTTCTTGAACCTGACGCCGGTGAACTCGCTCGCGGCGCTGGCCAGCGCCACGGGACCCGTCGACGAGATCTTCCTCGCGGGCACCTTGACCCGGCACCCGAGCGGGCTCTTCCTCCTCCCCGCACCGTCGGAGATCGAGGAAGCGGATGCGATCGGCCACAACGAGGTCGAGGTGGCGCTCCGGCTCCTGCGGCCGCAGTTCCGCTACGCGGTCGTCGACACCAGCCGCACGATCACCGGCCCGGCGCTGGCGGCGTTCGAGCAGAGCGACCGGCTGCTCATGCTGACCGACCTCTCGGTGCCCGGTGTCCGGGCGGCGCGGCGGATCGTCGAGCTGCTCGATCGCTTGAGCATCCCGCGCGAACGCGTGGACCTGATCGTGACCCACGCCATCCCCGGTCCCGTTTCGCTCCCGGACGCGGCGCGGGCGATCGGCAAGGAGGTCTTCCACGTGCTGCCCCGCGACGAGCAGGCGGCGACCTCCGCGATGAACGCCGGCACGCCGCTCGCCGCCGCGCGCGAGGCGGGGCTCGCGACCGGGATCGCCGAGCTGGCCGACAAGCTGGCAGGGCGGGGCGGGCCGGCGAAGGCCAAGCGGGGTCACCTGCTGCAACGCATCTTCACGAGGGAGACGCGGCCGTGAAGCTGAAGGATCGCATCGGACTCAATCAAAGGCCGGCGGCACCCGCGGCGGACGCCGAGACGGTCGCCGTGCGGCCCGCGGCGCAGGGCTGGAGCAGCTCGGCCGACCGCGCCTATCAGGACCTGAAGCTCCGCATCCATCGCCTCCTGCTCGACCGGGTCGACCTCACCAACCTCGCCAAGATGGACCTCGGCCAGGCGGAGAACGAGCTGCGGGCGGCGATCACGGAGCTGCTCGGCGAGCTCGCCGTCCCGCTCAGCCACCGCGACCGCGAGAACCTGCGCGAGGAGATCCTCCACGAGGTCTACGGCCTCGGCCCGCTCGAGCCGCTCCTCCGCGACCCGGATATCTCCGACATCCTGGTCAACACGTCGCGGCAGGTCTACGTCGAGCGGCACGGCAAGCTCGAGCCCACCACGGTGATGTTCCGCAACGACGCCCACCTGCTGCAGATCATCGACCGCATCGTGTCGAAGGTGGGGCGCCGCATCGACGAGAGCTCGCCGATGGTCGACGCCCGGCTCCCAGACGGCTCGCGCGTCAACGCCATAATCCCACCGCTCGCGCTCGACGGCCCGATCATGTCGATCCGCCGCTTCGGGCGGTCGCCGCTCATGATGGACGACCTCGTCCGCGTCGGCGCGGTCACGCCCGAGATGGTCGCGGTGCTGCAGGGGATGGTGCGCGCGCGCCTCAACATCCTCGTCTCCGGCGGCACCGGCTCGGGCAAGACGACCCTCCTGAACGCCCTCTCGTCCTTCATCCCGGACGGCGAGCGTATCGTCACCATCGAGGACTCGGCGGAGCTCCAGCTCCAGCAGCCGCACGTGGTCCGGCTCGAGACGCGGCCCCCCAACATCGAGGGCCGCGGCGAGGTGACGGCGCGCGACCTGGTGCGCAACGCGCTCCGCATGCGACCCGACCGGATCGTGGTCGGCGAGGTCCGCGGCGCCGAAGTGCTCGACATGCTCCAGGCGATGAACACCGGCCACGACGGCTCGATCTCGACCGTGCACGCGAACACGGCCCGTGATTCCATCAACCGCCTCGAGATGATGATGCAGATGTGTGGCTTCGAGCTTCCGAGCCGGGCCATGCGCCAGCAGATCAGCTCCGCCATCGATTTGATCGTGCAGACCGCGCGTATGAGCGACGGGTCGCGCAAAGTCATGGGGATCACCGAGGTGGCAGGGATGGAGGGCGACATGATCACGCTCCAGGACCTCTTCGCCTTCACCCGCGACGGCGTGGACAAGGACGGCCGCATCGTCGGCCGGTTCGCCTCCACGGGAATCCGTCCCCGGTTCACGGAACGCCTGAAGTCCTCGAGCCACGAGATCGATCCGAAGATTCTCGAGTACCTCAACTGAGCGAGGCCATCCGATGATGCTCGGCATTGCGGCGCTGCTCGTCTTCGCCTCGCTCGCCCTCCTCGGCTTCGCCGTGTCGGGCTGGGCCCGCGGGCGCGAGGAGTCCAAGCACACCCTCGACCGCCGGCTGGCGGTCATGACGGGCGCCGCGGTCGCCGAGACGCCGGCGGATGCCTCACAGTCCTCGGTGCTCAAGGACCGCCGGCTCTCCGGCATCGCATTCCTGAACACCCTCCTCCGGCGCGTCTCCCGCCTGAACCCCCTGGTGCACATGATCCGGCAGGCCGGCCTCAAGAAGCGGGTCGGCGAGATACTGCTCTACGTGCCGCTCCTCGGCGTCGGAGGCTATCTCGCCGTCGTGTCCCTCGGCGGGCCCGCGGTGGCCGGCCTGGGGGCGGGGCTCGTCGCCGGCGCCGCGCCGTTGATGGTCGTCCGCCGCATGCAGCGGAAGCGGAACCACCTCTTCTCCGAGCAGCTGCCCGACGCCCTCGACCTCATCCGCGCCGCGCTGCAGGCCGGCCACTCGCTGTCGAGCGCGCTCTACGTGGTCGCCGACGAATTCCCGGACCCGATCGCCCAGGAGTTCCGCGAGGTGGCCGAGGAGATGCGGCTCGGGCTCCCGATGCGCGACGCCCTCTACAACCTGACGGAGCGCGTGGACGACTCGAACTTGCCGATCCTGATCATCGGCATCCTGGTGACACAGGAGATCGGCGGCAACCTCGCCGAGGTGCTGAACAACATCTCGCACACGATCCGCGAGCGCTTCAAGCTGCTGCGCGAGACGAAGGTCATGACGGCGCAGGGCAAGATGTCGGGGAACCTGCTGAGCGCACTGCCGTTCTGCGTCGCGATCGGCGTCTTCGTCATGAACCCGACGTACTTCTCGCCGATGCTCCACACCACCACGGGTCTCTACATGCTCGGCTACGCCATCGTGAGCATCGTCATCGGGCACGTGGTGATCTCACGCGTCACGAACCTCCGGGTGTGAGGAAGCCGCCATGTCGCCGATGCTGATCACCGTCGTCGCCTTCCTCGCCATCACCGGGCTGATGGCCGCCGTCCTGTTCATGGGGACGGCCAAGTCCCCGGTCGAGCAGCGCCTGAAGAAGATGCTGGCCCAGGGCGCCCCCGAGGCCGCGGAGGCGCGCAAGGCGGAGGATCGGAGCATCTTCAAGACCGTGCTCGCGGCGCTCGGCAACTACGGCGTCGGGGGCGGCGACAGCGCGCTTGCTCGCAAGCTCTCGATGGCCGGGGTGCGCGGACCCAACTCGACGCTCCACTTCCTCGGCATCCGCACGCTGCTCAGCTTCGGCCCGGCGCTCGCCGTGCTCGTGCCGCGGGTCTCCGCCGGCAAGCCCCTCGGCCCGACGCTCGGCGTGGCGGCAGCCTTCTGGTTCGTCGGACACATGATCGTGAACCTGCGGCTCCGGCAGATGGGCCGGCGGCGCAGCAGCGCGATCACCGTCGTCCTCCCCGATACGCTCGACCTCATGGTGGTCTGCCTCGAGGCAGGGCTCGGGCTGAACGCGGCCATCGCCCGCGTCGGCAAGGAGCGGTCGACGATGAAGGATCCGCTCGGCGACGAGTTCGCCGTGGTGTCGCTCGAGCTGCGCAGCGGACGGACGCGCGAGCAGGCGCTGCGCGGCCTCGGCGAGCGCAACGGCGTCGGCGACCTGAAGACGCTGACTGGCATGATCATCCAGTGCGACCGCCTCGGCGCCAGCATGGGGACGACGCTCCGCTCCCATTCCGACCTGCTGCGCACCAAGCGCCGGCAGCGCGCCGAGGAAGCGGCCCGCAAGCTCCCCATCAAGCTGCTGATCCCGCTCGCGCTCTTCATCCTCCCCCCGCTGTTCACGGTGACGGTCGGACCGGCCGTCCTCCAGATCATGCAGCTGTTCAAGGGGATGGGGGGCTGAGCGCCGCCCGATGCAGCAGGCACGCGACGCGACGAGCGGCGTGGTGGTCGCGAGCAGGCTCCGCTGCGCCGACACCCACTGGAGCCGGCTCTTCGGCCTCCTCGGCACGAAGGAGCTCCCGTCGGGCGAGGGGCTGTGGCTCAAGCGCTCGAGGCAGGTGCACATGATCGGCATGCGCTATCCGATCGACGTCGCCTTCCTGGACGACCGGCTCCAGATCCTCCGGACCATCAGCGCGCTCCCGCCGGGAACGGTCTCCCCGCGGGTCGCGGGCGCCACCAGCGTGCTCGAGCTTCCCGCCGGGACCCTCGCCGAGACCGGCCTCAAGGAAGGCGCCCGGGTGGAGATCGAGGGCGACGTCGAGCGGCCACGCGGCCATGCGGCCACGCTCACGACCGCCATCTCCAACGTGGCGCTCGCGTGCCTCTACGTCTTCTTCGCCTCCGCGCACTTCGAGTTTGCGCGCCGCACCGGCCAGTGGCGGACGGCGATGCCCATCGTCGTGCTCGAGGCGATGCTCGTCTTCCTCGCCCTCACCCGGCGCCCGAGCGTCGGGACCTCGGCACGGCCGGCGGATTGGACCATCGGCATCGTCGGGGCCTTCGTGCCGCTCCTCCTGCGGCCGGGCGACGGCCCGGGCCCGCTCGCGCGGCTCGCCGAGCCGCTGCAGGCCGTCGGGCTGCTGATCACGCTGGCCGGCGTCCTCGCCCTCGGGCGCAGCTTCGGGCTGATCGCCGCCGACCGCGGCATCAAGACGCACGGCGTCTACCGCGTCGTCCGGCATCCGCTCTATGCCGGCTACCTGCTCGGCTACCTCGGGTACCTCGGCGTGTATCCGACCCTGTGGAACTGCGTGCTCACGGTCGCCACCGCCGTCGCACTCAATTGCCGGGCGGTCGTCGAGGAACGCTTCCTCGCGCGTGATCCGGCCTATCGCGAGTACCTGCGACGCGTCCGATGGCGCTTCCTGCCCTCGGTCTACTAGGAGCGCGACCCAAGACATCTTGGGTCGCGAACCGGATGCGAGAGTGTTCCGTCGGGATCACGCCCGACTCTCCTGCCGCGGCTGGCGAAGCCAGCGCGGCAGACGGACACGCCCGGTTTCGCAGCCGCCGCGGACAGGCCCAATCGCCAAACGGATCACATGAGAGTCGCGAGGCCTTTCGAACGGCGCGTGTCCGTTCCGCCGCGCTGGCTTCGCCAGCCGCGGCACGGCGATGGCGCGTGACGTGAGCGCCACACGCTCGCGTCTGTATCCGCGACCCAAGAAGTCTTGGGTCGCGCTCCTAGTGGGCGGCGATCGGGCGGACCGCCTCCGCCGGGGCCTGCTCGTCGCGCTGCTCCTCGCCGGCGGCGTGGTCTTCGCGACCATCGACCGGGCCGACCCGGATCTCTGGGGCCACGTCCGCTACGGCCAGGACGTCCTCGCCAGCGGCCGCCTGCCGGCGACCGCCACCTACACCTACACGGCGCCGGCCCAGCCGTGGATCAACCACGAGAACCTGAGCGAGATCGTCTTTGCCTTCATGGCGGACCACGCCGGGGGCACCGGTCTCGCGGCCCTGAAATGCCTGCTCGGCCTCACGCTGCTCGGGCTGATGATCGCGGGCGCTCGGCGCCGAGGCGGCGGCATCGCGACGACCGCCGTCGCCGTGCTCCTCGTGACGTTCGCCACGGCGCCGGGCTGGAGCTTTCGCCCCCAGCTGTTCACCTACACCTTCTTCGGGGTCGTGGTCTTCATCCTCGACCGCGTCTTCGCCGACGGGCAAAGCCCGCCGGCCGACACGCGGCTCCTCTGGTTGCTCCCACCGCTCTTCACCGTCTGGGCCAACACGCACGGCGGTTTCGTCGCCGGCCTCGGCGTGCTGGCCCTGTACCTGGGCTGCCGGGCCGCCGAGCGCCTCGGAGCGGAGGGCAGGCGAGGGCTCGCGCCCGCCGCGCTCTACGGCGGCGTCGCCCTGGCCTCGGCGCTCGCCACGCTGCTCAATCCGTACGGCCTCGACCTCCTCACCTGGCTGGTGCGCGACCTCGGCCCGCCCCGACCCGAGATCTTCGAGTGGCGCGCGCTCTCGCCGTCCGACGCCGTCTTCCCCATCTTCGTCATCGTGCTGGGACTGACCGCCACCGCCTGGCTTGCGCGGCGCCAGTGGCGTGATCCGGCCCGCACGGTCCTGCTCGCCGCCACGGCATGGCAATGCGTCGCGCACGTCCGCCACCTGCCGTTCTTTGCGATCGCGGCGGGCTTCTGGCTGCCCGCACAGCTGCAGCCGCTGGTCGATCGGATGCGGCACGCGACCGACCGCTCGACGGCGTCCGGCCCCCGCAGGGCCGGCTGGGCGGCGTGGGGGGTCTGGGCCGTCGACCTGGGGCTCGCCGCGTTGCTCGCCGTCCACGTGCGCGGGCCGCTGGTGGAACGAAGCGTCTATCCGGTGAACGCCTTTCGCTACATGGCCAAGCGACGACTCACCGGTCGGGTCGTCGTTCACTTCGACTGGGCGCAGTACGCCATCGCCGCCTTCGGCGACGACGCACCGGTCGCCTTCGACGGCCGGCTCCGCACCTGCTACCCGCAGGAGGTCGCCGACGCCTACTTCGACTTCCTGGTGGGTGACCGGCTGATCCCGCGCTGGCGAAGCGAGCAGTCGCCGCCCGTCGACGCCACGCGGGTGCTCCGCCTCGGCGACCCGGACCTGGCCGTGGTCGCCCGCCACTTCACCCATTCCGTCGAGGTCATGGAGGCGCGTGCGGACTGGGTGCTCCTCTACCAGGACGCCGTCGCGCAGCTCTGGGGACGGCGCGACCGCTACGGCGATGCGGCGAGCCCCGACTACCTGCCCCCCGCGCAGCGCTGGATCACGGAGGTGCGCCAGGTCGGGTCCGTCCCCTGGCCGGCCCTCCCGCCCAGGCGAGTGGTCGCCAGCGCCGCGCGCCCGGCGGTCGCCGCTGCCCACGCCGCCGGCGCCGGCTGAGACGGCACGCATGCGAGCGACGGGACGGCGCGGCCCGGCGTGGCTCGGCCCGGCCCTGATCGCGGGGGCAGGGACGGCGATGGTCTCCTGGACGTGGGAGAAGTGGGCCGACCCGCTGATCGACTTCGGGCGTGAGCTCTACGTGCCGTGGCAGCTCTCGCAGGGCCGCGTGCTCTACGCCGACGTCGCCTACCTGAACGGGCCGCTGTCGCCGTATCTGAACGCGCTCTGGTTCCGGCTGTTCGGCGTCGGCATCCGCACGCTGGTCATCTGCAACCTCGCGATCCTCGCCGCCATCGTGGTGCTGCTCTACCGGCTGCTCGAGCCGATGAGCGACCGGCTCGCGGCGGCCGCCGCCGGGCTCGCGTTCGTCGCCCTGTTCGCGTTCGGGCACGTGACCGCGGTCGGCAACTACAACTTCGTCTCTCCCTACTGCCACGAGATGACCCACGGGCTGCTCTTCGCGCTGGCGGCCTTCTGCTGCCTCGCCCGCCACGAGCGGATCGACAGCGCGATCCCGGTCGCCGGCGCCGGTGCGGCCGTGGGGCTCGTCTTCCTGACCAAGCCCGAGCCCTTCGTCGCGGTGAGCCTCGCCAGCCTCGTCTGGCTCGGGCTCGGCCTCCGGGCGAGGGGCGCCACGCTCGGCCGCGCCGGGCGCGCGCTCGGCACGTTCCTCGGCGCGGCGCTCGTGCCGCCCCTGGCGGCCGTCGCGCTCCTCGGCCGCTCGATGCCGGCGGGCGAGGCGCTGCGCGGGACGCTCGGGTCGTGGCCGTGGGTGCTCGGTGGCCAGGCATCGGCGCTCGCGTTCTACCGCGATCTCATGGGCACCCAGCACCTCGGCGCGAGCCTCGGGGCGATGGCTCGCTGCGCCGGGGGGTACGCCGCGGTCCTGGTGCCCACGGCGGCCCTCGCCCTGGCGCTCCACGGCACCCGGTGGTCCTGGCGGATCGCGGTCGGCGGCTTCCCGCTCGTCGCGGTGGTCCTCGGAGCCTGCTCGGCACCGGGCGCCTGGCTCGAGGCCCCGCGCGCCCTGCCGCTCGTGACGCTCGGGCTGGCCGTCGCGGCCGGCGGCGGCCGGCTCGGCCCGCGGCGCGTGCCGGCGCTCGCCCTCGCCGTCTTCGCGCTCGCGCTGCTCGCCAAGATCTTCTTCAACGTGCACGCCTACCACTACGGCTTCGCGCTCGCGATGCCGGCGACGCTGCTCGTGGTGGTGGCGCTCGTCGGCTGGGCGCCGGCGGCGATCACGGCGCGCGGCGGATGCGGCGCGCTGTTCCGGGCCGTGGCGCTTGCCTGTCTCCTGGTGGCGGCACTCACCCACCTCGAGGTGAGCGGGCGGCGGTTCGCCGCGAAGACCCATCGGGTGGGCGGCGGCGCCGACGCGCTCCTCGCCGACGCACGCGGCCCGGTGGTGGAGGCCGCACTCGGTGCCCTGGCTCGCCAGGTCGCGGAGGGACAGAGCCTCGCCGTCCTTCCCGAGGGCGTGATGCTCAACTACCTGAGCCGGCGCCCGAGCCCGACGCCCTACACGAACTTCATGCCGCCGGAGCTGGCCTTCTACGGCGAGGAACGGATGCTCGCGGCGCTGCGGGCCACTCCGCCGGACTACGTTGCGCTGGTCCACAAGGACACGCGCGAGTACGGCGTGCGCTTCTTCGGCCGCGATTACGGGCAGCGCGTCTACGCGTGGATCCGGCGGAACTACCGGGAGGTCGCGACGTTTGGCGCCCGCCCGCTGCGCGACGGGCGCTTCGGGATCGCGCTCCTGCGGCGAGTGGATGCGCCGCCGGGGTCCTACGCTGCCGCCTGCAGCGCCGCGAAGCAGCCCGTCGCGCGGAGGGTGGGATCCAGCGTCGACCGGTCGGCGACCGACGCATAGCGGGCGCGGAGCGCGCCGAGCGACTTCGCGTGATAGCGCTGCGTCTCCTCCGAGAACGGCCGTCCGCCGAGCTCGACGGTGAACTCCTTCTCGCCGCCCGCCAGCGCCCGGGCATTGGCCAACGTCCACGGGAAGAAGACCGCGCCCACCTCGTCCCGCAGCAGCGGCGCGAGCGTGGGTTCGAGCCGCGGCCAGCTCTCGAACTCCCCTTCGGCCCTGGGCTCGAGCATGCGCGCCACCCAATCGAGGACGCCCGGGGCGCGCTGCCGCATGAGCGCCCCCGGGGTCGGGTCGGTCGAGCACTGGTAGAGCTGGGCGAAGAGGCCGAAGTCGGCGAGCGCCGGCCGATCGCCGAACAGGTACCGCCGGCGCGCGAGGTGCGCTTCCAGGATCGCGAGCTGTCGCCGGAAGGAGCCCTCGATGAGGTCCTTCGTCTGCGCCGACGAGCCGACGAAGCTGAGGCGTGGCACCATGCGCTGGCGGATCATCTCGCAGGCGCCGCCGAGCGCCTCCGCGGTGGCGCCGGGCATCGTCTCGCGTGCGATGCGCTCGGCCGCCGACACCTGGTCGGCCTCGTAGAACCAGCGGTAGTGGAACATGGGCTTGTTGCCCCACTCGTCGGCGTACTCCTCGATGAGCGCCGAGAGGAAGGCGAGGGCGGGCTCGGCCGGGTGAATCGACGGCTCGGGATGGCGCGCCTCGAGCGCGTCGATGATCGGCGTCGAGTCCTGCATCGCCGTGCCGTCCGGGGCGAGGACGAGCGGGATGAGCGGCAGCCGGGCGTGGCGCTGGAACTCCGCGAGCGTGGTCGAGTCGCGCACCACCCACTGGTGCGGGATCCGTTTGTACCGGAGGTACGAGCGGACCTTCACGGAGTACGGCGAGAGCTCCGAGCCGAAGAGGCGGAGAGGGCGGGGATCGTCCATGACCAGGACCGCGTGCATACACCAGGACCGCTTCGCCGTCACCAGGTGAGCTGCCGCCGTTTGACTGCCGGGACGGATCGGCGTACCCGCATTCGGGCCGCCGTGCGGCGCGCCCGTCGCAACCCTTCGGATGCGTCTGGCCGATCTCGACTACGTGCTGCCGCTCGAGCTGGTCGCCCAGGAGCCCCCCGCCGAGCGCACGGATGCCCGCCTCCTCGTGCTCGATCGCGGGAGCGGGCTCGTCCGTCATGCCGGCATCGCCGACTTGCCGCGCCTTCTCCGCCCGGACGACCTGCTCGTCCTGAACGACACCCGCGTGATCCCGGCCCGCGTGCGGGGCCGGCGGCCGAGCGGCGCACGGCTCGAGCTGTTGCTCGTCCGGCCGCTCGGCGAGGAGGGCGAGTGGGAAGCGCTCGTTCGCGGCACGCCGCGGGCCGGTGAACGGATGCACCTGCCCGAGGGGCAGGGCGAGTGGGTGGCCGCGCTCGGCGACGGCCGCTGGCGGCTCAGGCTCGCGGTCGACGGCCCGGTGCTCGCCTGGCTCGAGCGCGTCGGAGAGGTGCCGCTGCCGCCCTACATCACGCGGCCCGGAGGCCCGACGGCCGCCGACCGCGACCGCTACCAGACCGTCTACGCGCGCGCGCCCGGGGCCGTCGCAGCGCCGACGGCGGGTCTGCACTTCACGCCGGTGCTGCTCGCGGCGCTCGCCGACGCCGGCATCGAGACGCGGATGCTCACGCTGCACGTCGGCCCCGGGACCTTCCAGCCCATCCGCTCCGACACCCTGGAGGCGCACGTCATGGCACCCGAGCGCTACGTGATCCCCGCCGAGACCGCCCACCGCGTGAACGGCGCCCGAGCCGCCGGACGCCGCATCGTGGCGGTCGGCACGACCACCGTGCGCGCCCTCGAGGCGGCGGGCGCCGAGGGCCGGCTCCGCGCCGGCCCGGGCGAGGCGGCCCTCTTCATCCGTCCCGGCCATCGCTTCCGCATCGTTGACGCGCTGCTCACCAACTTCCACCTGCCGCGCTCGCCGCTCTTGGCGCTGGTCGCGGCGCTCGCGGAATGGGACCACGTGCGGGCCGCCTACGACGAGGCCGTCCGTCGCCGCTACCGCTTCTACAGCTTCGGCGACGCCATGCTGATCGCGTGAGCGGCAGCGTCCGGTTCGAGGTGGTGCGGGACGATCCGTCGGGGGCGCGGCTCGGACGGGTCGACACGCCGCACGGCAGCTTCGAGACGCCGGCCTTCATGCCGGTCGCGACGCTCGGCTCCGTCAAGGGGCTGACGCCGGATCGTGCTCGCCAACGCGTATCACCTCGCCCAGCGTCCGGGCGTCGAGACGGTGCAGGCGCTCGGCGGACTGCACGCGCTCATGGGGTGGCAGGGGCCGATCCTCAGCGACAGCGGCGGCTATCAGCTGATGAGCCTCGCCGATCTCGTCCGCGTCGAGGACGAGGGCGTCCACTATCGCTCGCACGTCGACGGGCGCGCGGGGCTCCTGCGGCCGGAGGATGCGGTGGCCGTCCAGGAGGCGCTCGGCGTCGACATCGCCATGTCGCTCGACGAGTGCGTCCCGAGTGGTAGCCCGCCCGCGCGCGTCGCCCGCGCCGTCGCCCGCACCAGCGCCTGGGCCGCGCGCGGGCTCGCCGCGCGCACGCGGCCCGAGACGGCGCTCTTCGGCATCGTGCAGGGCGGGCTCGACGTCGCGTTGCGCGCCGCGAGCGCCGCCGAGGTCACGGCGCTCGACTTCGACGGCTACGCGGTCGGCGGGCTGTCGGTCGGCGAGCCGGCGGCGGACACGGCACGGGTGGCGGCGGCGACCCTCGCCCGGCTCCCGCCCGCGCGGCCGCGCTACCTGATGGGCGTCGGCACACCCGGCGATTTGCTTCGCTTCGTGACGATGGGATATGACTTGTTTGATTGTGTCCTGCCGACGCGCAACGCGCGCAACGGAATGCTCTTCACGCGGGACGGCAAGCTCATGATCCGCAACGCCCGTCACACCCGCGATCCGCGGCCGGTGGAGGAGGGGTGCGCCTGCTACACCTGCGGGCGCTTCAGCCGGGGCGCGTTGCGCCATCTCGTGCTGGCGCGGGAGATGCTCGGCGCCGCGCTCGCGACCGTGCACAACCTCCATTTCTACCTGCGTCTCATGCGCGAGTTCCGGGCCGCGCTCCGGGAGGGCACCTTCCCTGGCCGTGGGGCCGTGGCGTGCGGGGCGTGGGCCTGACGTGGACACGGCGTTCGCGCAGACGGGGGAGGGGGGCGGCCCGCCCGCCGTCTACAACGTCGGTTTCCTCCTCGTCCTCATCGGGATCTTCTACTTCCTGCTCATCCGGCCGGAGCAGAAGCGGCGCCGCGAGCAGGACCAGCTGGCGGCCAATCTCAAGCGCAACGATCAGGTGGTGATGAGCTGCGGGACGCACGGGCGCGTCGTGACGCTCGCCGACAAGGTGGTGACGGTCGAGATCGCCCCCAACGTCCGCGTCCAGGTCGACCGGGCGGCGATCCAGTCCGTGCAGAGGGCTCCCGCGGTGGAAGCCCGGGAGAAGGAGCGGGAGAAGTCGTGAGCCGATCGGTGCTCTACCGCGTGTTGCTGTTCGTCGTCCTCACGGCGGCGACCATCGTGTTCCTCGTCCCCACGTTCGTCCGCCCCGCGCCGGCGTTCTGGCCGTGGCGCCAGCCGGTCCGCCTCGGCCTGGACCTCCAGGGCGGCACCCACCTCCTCTACGGCGTCGAGATCGAGCAGGCGATCGACAACACGGTCGACCGCCACGCCCGGGATCTCGAGCGCGAGCTGCACGACGCGCAGATCGGCGCGGTCACGGCGGAGCGTGAGAGGCGTACCGTCCGCATCCGTCTCGCCAACAAGGAGAAGCGCCAGGAGGTCGTCGACCTCGTGAAGGAGCGCTTCCCGAGTCTCACCGTGGCGTCGAGCCAGGACGCCGAGGCCGACCTGGTCCTGACCCTCGATCAGCGCGAGGCGCAGCGCATCCGCGACAACGTCGTCGACCAGGCGCTCAAGATCATCCGCAACCGGATCGACCAGTTCGGCGTCTCCGAGCCGACGGTGCAGGCGCAGGGCACGGACGAGATCGTCGTCCAGCTGCCCGGCATCCAGGACCCGCAGCGCGCCAAGGAGCTGATCGGCAAGACGGCGCTCCTCGAGTTCAAGCTGGTGGCGACCGGGCCGCAGGCCGGGACGCCCGAGCACCCCGGACCGGGCGCGCAGGTGCTCTACGGGAAGGGAGACGCCGGGGGCCGGCGGGCCTACCTCGTCGAGCGGCGCACGCTCATGACCGGCGACGTCCTCACCGACGCGAGCGTCCGGCCGGGGACCGCCACCGAGGGCATGGCAGTCGACTTCGTGCTCGACGCCCGCGGCGCCAAGCTGTTCGGCGAGATCTCGAGCGCCAACGTGGGGCGCAACCTCGCCATCGTGCTCGACAACTACGTGGAGTCCGCGCCCACCATCCGCGAGCCGATCACCGGCGGCCGCGGGCAGATCACCGGCCGCTTCGACTTCGCCGAGGCGCAGGACCTGGCCAACGTGCTGCGCAACGGCGCCCTGCCCGCGCCCCTCAAGCTCATCGAGGAGCGGACGGTGGGCCCGTCGCTCGGTCAGGACTCGATCCGCAAGGGCGTGCTCTCGTTCGTCGTCGGCAGCGCGCTCGTGGTCGCGTTCATGCTCGTCTACTACCGCGGGGGTGGCGTGGTCGCCGACGCGGCGCTGCTCCTGAACGTGTTCTTCCTGGTCGGCGCCTTCGCGGCCTTCGGCTTCACGCTCTCGCTGCCCGGCATCGCCGGCATCGTGCTCACCATCGGCATGGCGGTCGACGCGAACGTCCTGATCCTCGACTGATCCTCGAGCGGATCCGCGAGGAGCTGCGCCTCGGCAAGACGCCGCGGGCGGCGATCGAGACCGGCTACGAGCGCGCCTGGTACGCGATCCGCGATTCGAACGTGACGACCTTCTGCTCGGGCCTGATCCTGTTCCAGTTCGGGACGGGCCCGGTGCGCGGGTTCGCCGTGACGCTCTGCCTCGGCATCCTCACCAGCCTGCTGACCGGCGTCTTCGGCACCCGCGTCGTATACGATCTCCTCGTGTCTCGGCGCCGGTTGACGACGGTGAGCGTATGAAGGGGGGGCCCGGGCCCATGGCGACGCGACCGACCACGCGCACGGACAAGGTGCCGACCATCGAGCATCACTTCTTCGAGCTCATCCCGCCCGGTCTGAACATCGACTTCGTCGGCCTGCGCTTCAAGATGCTGCTCGTCTCGTGGACGCTCATCCTGATCGGGCTGGTCTCGATCTACCTGCACGGCGGGCTGAACTACGGCATCGACTTCGCCGGCGGCACGATGGTGCACGTCAAGTTCGGCGCGTCGACGCCGATCGGCGACATCCGGGGCGCGCTCTCGCGGCCCGAGCTCCGTGAGGTCGTCGTCCAGGACGTGGGGCAGGGCGGCAAGGAGTTCCAGATCCGCGTGCTCGGGGCGGCCGAGGGCGGCAGCACCGCGATCGCCGACGCCATCAAGACGGGCCTGCGCGACAAGTTCGGTGAAGGCACCTACGACGTCCTGCGCGTCGAGACGGTGGGGCCGAAGGTCGGCAAGGACCTGTGGCGGGACGCGACGCTCGCCGTCCTGGCGGCGACGCTCGTCATGGCGACCTACATCGCGCTCCGCTTCGAGCTGCGCTTCGGCATCGGCGCCGCCGTCGCCCTCGTGCACGACGTGCTGATCACGCTCGGGGCGCTGTCGATCGCCAACATGGAGTTCGACCTCACCACGGTGGCCGCGCTGCTCACCGTGGTGGGCTACTCGGTGCACGACACCGTCATCGTCTCGGACCGCATCCGCGAGAACATGCGCAAGATGCGGCGCGAGAGCCTCGCCACGATCATGAACCTCTCGATCAACGAAACGCTCTCGCGCACGCTCATCACGAGCGGCACGGCCATCCTGGTGACCGCGGCGCTGTTCGTGCTCGGCGGGAGCGTGATCCACAGCTTCGCCTTCGCGCTGCTCGTCGGGTTCGTCGTCGGCACGTACTCGTCAATCTACGTCGCCAGCCCGATCGTGCTCTACCTCGAAGGGCGAAAGTCGCCGCGCTGAGCGAGGCGCGACGTAACTGCCTGAAAACACAGGTCAAATGGTGGTTCCTTGACGCACCGGGCACGCCCCTGCTACCAAAACAGCGTCCCGGTCTCCGGGACAGCCGTGTCGGCGCATGCTCGAGAAGGACGACGTCCTGCTGAACAGCAAAGAGGCGGCGGAGATCCTCGACTGCAGTCCGGACACGGTCAACGAGCTCGCCCGCAAGAGCGTCCTGCCGGCCTTCAAACGCGGCCGTCAGTGGCGGTTCCGCAAGCGCGACATCACCTCCTTCAAACGGCAGCTGCGAGGAACCACGGCGGCATGACCCGGCCGTGAGCGGTGGCCGGCCGGACGGACAGGCCGGGGTCCCGGGGGCCCCGCTGACGACATAGGGAGGCGCATGGCACTCGCAAACGCACAGCCGCACGAGAGCCGGCTGTACTACGAGTTCTCCCACCTCTACGACCTGCTCTTCCGTCACGTCTTCTATCCACGCATCGCCACGGTGATCCGCTCCCTGGCGGTCGAGCCCGGCGCCCGCGTGCTCGAGCTCGGCGTGGGCACGGGGCTCTCGCTGGCCGCCTATCCGCGCCACTGCCATGTGACCGGCATCGACCTCGCCCCCGACATGCTCGAGCGGGCCCAGGACAAGGTGAACCGCAACGGCTGGCGGCACATCACGCTCGAGCAGGGTGACGCGCTCAACCTGCGCTTTGCCGACGACAGCTTCGACTACGTCATGGCCTTTCACGTGGTGAGCGTCGTCCCGGATCCGTGCCGCATGATGGCGGAGGCACGCCGCGTCTGCCGCCCCGGCGGGATCGTCACCATCATCAACCACTTCCGGAGCGCGAATCCGACGCTCGCTCGCCTGATGCATGCCATCGATCCGCTCACCCGTTGGCTCGGGTGGACGACGCTGCATCTTTCCGACGTGGTCGATCGCAGCGCGCTGCACGTCGAACGGCAGTGGAAGACCGGGCGACGCTCGCTGTTCACCATCGTCGTGGCGCGGAACGCCAAGGCAGTCCCGGCCGCTCGCCGCGTGCCTCGATCCGTGCACGCCGCAGCGGCACTCGCCCCCGATTGAGGCGTCGGGGAGGCGGGAAGGGGCACCGCCTCGGCTCGCCCGCGCTCAGTGACGCTGCGTCGACGGCGGGGCGAACGGGATGATGCCCCGCCGCACGAGCAGGTCCGCCTCGCGGCGGCCACGGGTGTGGAGCCAACGCTTGTAGAGGCGGACCGTGTCCTCCTGCCGCCGGAAGAGCTCCTGGGCGCTGATCTCGGTGAGGACGCGGACGAACTCGGGGAACCGCCCGGCGAGCTCCCCGAAGAGCTCCGCCAGGCTGGCGCGCGGCGGCTGGGCCGAGAGCCGCGCGTAGGCGTTGCGGCCGAGCGACGTGTAGTAGTCGGGCCCGACCAGGCTCCGCTCGAGGCTGTCGACGAAGATGCCCGTGACGAAGAGCGCCGTGTCCGCGACACGCTTGAGCTTCTCGTAGCGCTGCGAGGCCGGCAGGTGAAAGGCCTCGAGATAGTCGAGCGCCAGCGGCCGGTCGAGCAGCCCGCCGCGTCCGGGACGCGCAAAGCCCTCGAGCAGCTGCACGAGGTAGAACTCCGTCGTCTCGGAGGACTCCACCTGCTGCGCGGCCATCGCCGTGCGGACCAGCTGGCGGAAGAGGAGGGTCAGCGACCCGGTCTCGAGCCTCGAGGTACTCATCCGTCTGCAGACAATGGCAAGAACCGCGCCACGACGACATTGTGAAGACAAACCGGCGCACTATCAAACGTTTTCGCGTTGAAGCCCCTGCAGCCCTTTGGTACAAACGTCCGTTCACCGTCACGCATGTCGAAGCCGAGCGCGATCCCTGCCATCCGCGGGTTCCGGGACATCCTCCCCGAGGAGTGCCGGCACTGGCATGGGCTCGAGTCCGCGGCGCGCGAGCTGTTCGCGCGCTACGGGTTCGGCGAGATCCGGCTGCCGATCCTGGAGCGCACCGAGCTCTTCGCCCGGGCGGTCGGCGAGACGACGGACATCGTCGAGAAGGAGATGTTCTCGTTTCGCGACCGGGACAAGGAGGAGACCGCGGTCACGCTCCGGCCCGAGGCCACGGCGAGCGTCGTGCGGGCCTACCTCGAGACCGGCCTCGCGCACCGCGAGCGCCAGGCTCGCCTCTTCTACACGGGACCGATGTTCCGTCGCGAGCGGCCGCAGCGGGGCCGGTACCGGCAGTTCTACCAGATCGGCGCCGAGGTGCTCGGCCGCGACGACCCGCTGGCCGACGCGGAGCTGCTCGTCTGGCTCGTCCGCTACTTCGACCGCGTCGGCGCGCGCGGTGCGCGCCTCGAGCTGAACTCGCTCGGCGACGAGGCCTGCCGGCCGGCCTATCGCGAGCGACTGCGGCAGTTCGGCCTGGCACACCTCGACGCCCTGTGCCCCGACTGTCACCGCCGTCTCGAGCGCAACCCGCTCCGTCTCCTCGACTGCAAGGTCCCGGGCTGCCGCGCGGTGATCGAGCGCGCCCCCGTGATGCGCGACAGCCTCTGCGCCCCGTGCGCCGCCCACTTCGACGAGGTGCGCGCGCTCCTCGACCAGGAGCGGGTGCCGTACGCGTTGAACCTCCGGCTCGTGCGGGGGCTCGACTACTACTGCCGCACCGCCTTCGAGATCGTCGCCGAGGGCGAGGGGCTCGGCGCCCAGAATGCGATCGGCGGGGGCGGGCGCTACGATGGGCTCGTCGCGATGCTCGGCGGGCCCGACGTGCCCGGGGTGGGGTTTGCCCTCGGGCTCGACCGCCTCGCCATGGCGGCCCCGGCGTCCCCGGAGGCCGAGGCCGGGCCGGCGGCGCTCATCCTGCCCCTCGAGCCCCGGGCCGTCGCGCCGGCCCTGCGTCTGGCGACGCGGCTGCGCGACGAGGGTCTGGCGGTCGGGGTGGAGCCGGCGGGGCGCAGCCTGAAGGCGCTGCTCGGGGTCGCCAACCGGCGGGGCGCCCGTCTGGCCGTGATTCTCGGTCCCGACGAGCTGGCCGCCGGACGGGCCACCGTGCGTGACCTCGCGAGCAGCGCGGATCGGCGCCAGGCGCTCGACCTCGATGCGCCCGGCCCGGAGCTCGCGCGCTGGGTGCGGACGGAGGTCGGGACGTGACGCCGGCGGCCGAGCCGCTCGGCGACTGGCGGCGGACGGACGGGTGTGGGGCGCTCAGGCCCGGCGACGTCGGCCGGGAGGTGACGCTGTGCGGCTGGGTGCACGCCCGGCGCGATCACGGCGGCGTGCTCTTCGTCGACCTCCGCGACCGGACCGGAGTCGTGCAGGTGGTGTGCAACCCGGCCGAGAGCCCGGCCGCGCACGAGCGCGCCCGCGACGTGCGGCTCGAGTTCGTGATCGCCGTCCGCGGGACGGTCCGGCCCCGACCGGGCGAGACCGTCAACCCCGATCTGCCGACCGGCGCGGTCGAGGTCGTCGCGTCGGCGCTCCATGTCCTCAACACCGCGCGCCCCACCCCGTTTCCGATCGACGACGCCGCGGAGGTGACCGAGTCGACACGGCTGCGCTACCGCTACCTGGACCTCCGGCGACCCGCCGTCCAGCGCAACCTCGTCCTCCGGCACGAGGTGGCGCACGCGGTGCGCGCGCACCTGACGCGTCTCGGCTTCATCGAGGTCGAGACGCCGGTGCTCGCCCGCTCGACGCCCGAGGGAGCGCGCGACTACCTCGTGCCGAGCCGCGTCCAGCGCGGCGCCTTCTACGCGCTGCCGCAATCGCCGCAGCTCTTCAAGCAGATACTCATGGTGGCCGGGTTCGACCGGTACTACCAGATCGTGCGCTGCTTCCGGGACGAGGACCTGCGCGCGGACCGCCAGCCGGAGTTCACGCAGATCGATCTCGAGATGTCCTTCGTCGGGCGCGCCGACGTCATGGGAGCGGTCGAGCCGATGATCGCCGACATCTTCGCCACCGTGCGCGGGCGGCCCACCCCGCGGCCCTTCCCGGTGCTCTCCTACCGCGACGCCATGCGGCGCTTCGGCACGGACCGGCCCGAC
Source organism: Deltaproteobacteria bacterium (assembly GCA_005888095.1). Classification (GTDB taxonomy): domain Bacteria; phylum Desulfobacterota; class Binatia; order DP-6; family DP-6; genus DP-3. The sequence continues at coordinate 47,339 of VBKF01000159.1, forward strand.
CTCCGCGTCGATCTCGAGCTCGGCGACTTCTCGGCGTGCTTCGCGGAGACGGAGTTCCGGGTGTTCGCGGAGGCGCTCGCCGGGGGCCATGCGATTCGGGGTCTCCCCGTGCCCGGCGCCGGCGCGACGCTCTCGCGCCGCGAGCTCGACGACCTGGTCGGCTTCGCGACCACCGAAGGCGCCCGCGGGCTCACGTGGATCCGGATCGGTCCGGACGGCTGGCAGTCGCCGGCCGCGAAGTTCTTCTCGGCGGGCGAGCGGGCGCGGCTCACGGCGGCGGCGGGCCTCGAGCCCGGCCACCTGCTCCTGCTGCTCGCCGAGCCGGAGCCGCTGGCGTCGACCGTCCTGTCCCGCATCCGGCTCCAGCTCGGCGAACGGCTGGGACGGCTGGCGATGGGCGAGGATCGCTTCCTCTGGATCGTCGACTTCCCGCTCCTCGAGCGCGACCCCGAGGCGAATCGCTACGTCGCCGTCCATCACCCGTTCACCGCGCCGGTCGAGGAGGACGTCGACCGCCTCGAGCGCGACCCGCTCGGCATCCGCTCGCAGGCCTACGACCTCGTGCTCAACGGGACGGAGCTCGGCGGGGGCAGCATCCGGATCCACCAGCCCGAGCTGCAGCAACGCGTGTTCGCGCTGCTCGGCATGTCCGAGACGGAGGCGCACGCCCGCTTCGGCTTCCTGCTCGAGGCGCTCTCCTTCGGCGCCCCGCCGCACGGCGGCATCGCGCTCGGGTTCGACCGCCTCGTCATGCTGCTCGCCGGCGCCGACTCCATCCGCGACGTCATCGCGTTCCCGAAGACGCAGCGCGCATTCTGCCCGATGACCGAGGCGCCCGCACCCGTCGACCCGGCGCAGCTCCGCGAGCTCGGGCTGCGCGTCGTCAGCTGAGCGCGTCCAGCAGCTGCTCGGGCGGCGTCACCGCGACGCCCGCCGCCTCGGCGACGCCCGGGTGGGTCACCCGTCCCGCGAGCACGTTGCTGGCGCGCCGGAGCGCGGAATTGCGGCGCAGCGCCTCGGCGAAGCCATGGTCGGCGATCTCGAGCGCGTACGAGAGCGTCGCATTGGTGAGCGCGAAGGTGGCGGTGTGGGGGACGGCCGCCGGCATGTTGGTCACGCAGTAGTGCACGACCTCCTCGTCGACGTACGTTGGACGGGCGTGCGTCGTCGGCCGGGAGGTCTCGGCGCAGCCGCCCTGGTCGATGGACAGGTCGACGAGTGCAGCACCCGGGCGCATGGCGCGGACGAGCCCGCGGGGCAGGAGGCGCGGCGTTCGCGCCCCGGGGATGAGCACGGAGCCGATCACCAGGTCGGCTGCCAGCACCTCCTCCTCGAGGTTGGCGCGGTTCGACATCACGGTGGTCACGTGGCCGCCGAGGATGTCGTGCACGTAGCGGAGCTTCGCCGGGTCGACGTCGAGGATCGACACGTCCGCGCCGACCCCCACCGCCACCTGGCAGGCGTTCGTGCCCGCGATCCCGGCGCCCAGGATGACGACCTTTGCGGGGCGGACGCCGGACGCCCCCGAGATCAGCACGCCACGGCCGGCGCTCTGCGCCTGCAGGCACCAGGCGCCCGCCTGCACCGCCAGCCGCCCCGCCACCTCGCTCATCGGCGCGAGGAGCGGGAGGGAGCCGTCGCCGGGCTGCAGCGTCTCGTAGGCGAGCGCTCGCACGCGCCGCTCGACGAGGACACGCGTGAGCGCCGGGTTGGCCGCGAGGTGCAGGTAGGTGAAGAGCACGAGGTCGGGGCGGAGGAGCTCGTACTCGGACGGCTGCGGCTCCTTCACCTTGAGGACGAGGTCGGCGCGCGTCCACACGGCGCGCGCCTCGGCCAGCTCCGCTCCCGCCTCGCGGTAGCGGGCGTCCGGGAGCCGCGAGCCCGTGCCCGCACCGTGCTCGACGACGACACCGTGGCCGTGCGCCACCAGCGCCCCGACGCCGCTCGGCGTGAGCGCCACCCGGTTCTCCTCCTCCTTGATCTCGCGCGGCACGCCGACGATCACGACACCACTCTAGCACGCCAGCGCGTGGCGTCCGCATGTCGCACCCTTGCCTCCCCCGGGAGCGGTCTATATACGCGACTCGGGAAGCCCGCGCGTGGGACAGACGATCGACGGCAAGGCCGTGGCCGCAGTGGTGCGGGCGGAGGTGCGCGAGCGTGTCGCGCGACTGGCCGCGCGCGGGATCGTGCCCGGGCTGGCCGCGATCCTGGTCGGCGACGATCCCGCGTCGCAGATGTACGTGGGCAACAAGGAGAGGGCGTGCGCAGACGCCGGCATCCGTTCGTTCCGTCATCGGCTGCCCGCCTCGATGCCCGAGGGCGAGCTGCTCGCCCTCGTCGGGCGCCTCGGCCGCGATCCCGAGGTGCACGGCATCCTCGTGCAGCTGCCGCTGCCGCCCCCGCTCCGTGCCCCGGCGGTCATCGAGGCCCTGGCGCCGGAGAAGGACGTCGACGGTCTGCACCCCGTGAACCAGGGCCGCCTGCTCGCCGGGCTGCCGGGGCTCCGCCCGTGCACGCCGCTCGGCATCCTGCGCCTCGTCGACGCGACGGGCGCCGCCCTCGGAGGGGCCCACGCGGTCGTCGTCGGGCGCAGCGTGCTGGTCGGGAAGCCGGTGGCGCTCCTGCTGCTGGAGCGTCACGCCACCGTCACCCTCTGCCACTCGCGGACCACCGACCTGCCCGGCGAGGTGAGGCGCGCGGCGCTGGTGATCGCGGCCACCGGGCAGCCCGGTCTGATCCGCGGCGAGTGGATCCGACCCGGCGCCGTCGTGATCGACGTCGGCATCAACCGCGGCGCGGACGGCAAGCTCTGCGGCGACGTGGAGTTCGAGCCGGCACGCGAGCGCGCGGCCTTCATCACGCCCGTCCCGGGCGGCGTCGGCCCGATGACCGTCGCGATGCTCCTGGCGAACACCGTGACCGCCGCCGAGCGGGCGGCGGCGGCGCGGGCCGCCTGAGACGATGGCGCGCCGGACGCCGCTCTACGAGGCGCATCGGGCGCTCGGCGGGCGCCTGGTCGAGTTCGCCGGCTGGGAGATGCCGCTCTCCTATCGCGGCATCGCGGAGGAGCACCAGGCGGTGCGCCGCCACTGCGGGCTCTTCGACGTGAGCCACATGGGCGAGATCGAGGTGAGCGGTCCGTCGGCGGCGGCCGTCTGCCAGGAGCTCATGGTGAACGACGTCGCGCGGCTCGGGATCGGCGACGCGCAGTACACGCTCCTCTGCAACGACGCGGGCGGCGTGCTCGACGACCTGATCGTCTACCGCCTCGGCGCGGAGCGCTACCTCCTGATCGTCAACGCGGCCAGCACGGCGCAGGACGTCGTGTGGATCGCCTCGCACGCGGCCGGTCGGGCCGAGGTCGTGGACCGCAGCGCGGCGCTGGCGCTCCTGGCGCTGCAGGGCCCCGAGGCGGAAGTGGCGCTGAGGACGCTCACCGCGTTCGACTTGACGGCGCTTCGGGCCTTCACGGCATGCACGACGCGCGTCGCGGGCGAAGACGTGGTGGTGTCGCGGACGGGCTACACGGGCGAGGACGGGTTCGAGATCCTCGTGGAGGCGACCTCGGCCCGCACGCTGTGGGACGCTCTCCTGGAGAGCGCCATGCGGCGAGGCGGCCTCCCCGCCGGCCTCGGCGCGCGTGATACCCTGCGCCTCGAGGCCGGGCTGCCGCTCTGCGGCACCGACATGGACGCCACCACGACGCCGCTCGAGGCGGGCCTCGCGTGGGTCGTCAAGCTCGACAAGGGCGAGTTCGTCGGCCGCGCGGCCCTGGCGGCGCAGGCGGCATCGGGACTGACGCGCGGTCTGGTCGGCCTCGAGCTGGACGAGCCCGGGATCCCGCGCCACGGGTATGGCGTCTGGCGCGATGGGACCCGGGTGGGCCGCGTGACGAGCGGGACGAAGTCGCCGACGCTCGGTACCTTCATCGGCCTCGCCTACGTCGCCATCGCGGCCGCCGCACCCGGCACGCCCGTCGCCCTCGACATCCGGGGCCGGCGCGTGCCGGCACACGTCGTGGAGCGCCCGTTCTACCGCCGGGTGCGATAGGAGTGAGAGATGGAGTTTCCGGAAGATCTCCACTACACGCAGGAGCATGAGTGGCTCCGCGTCGAGGGCAACGAGGGAGTGGTGGGCATCACCGACTTCGCGCAGGATGCCCTCGGCGACGTGGTCTTCGTCGAGTTGCCCCCCGTGGGCGCCACCTTCGCGCGGGGGCAGGCGTTCGGCGTGGTCGAGTCGAACAAGACGGTCTCCGACCTGTTCGCCCCCGTGGCCGGACGCGTGACGGCGGTCAACCACGTCCTGCGAGACGAGCCGGAGCTGGTGAACAGCGACCCCTACGGCGCCGGCTGGATGCTCCGCCTGGTGCTCACCGACCGCGAGCAGGTGGGCCGGCTGCTCGACGCCGACGCCTATCGGACCTTCGCCGCGCAGCAGCGGAAGTGAGCGGCTACGCGCCTCACACCGCGGGCGACATCGCGGCCATGCTCGCCGCGATCGGCGCGTCCTCGATCGACGACCTGTTCGCGCACGTGCCGGCGGGTCTCCGGACCCGCGCCGCGATCGACCTCCCCGCCGGGTTGACCGAGCCCGAGCTGCGGGCACGGTTCGAGGCGCTGGCGGCGCGCAACGCGAACGGGGCCGGCCCCGCGGTCTTCCTCGGCGCGGGCGCCTATCCCCACTGGGTGCCGGCGGCCGTGGACCAGCTCCTGCTGCGCTCCGAGTTCCTGACCGCCTACACGCCGTATCAGCCGGAGGTGAGCCAGGGGACGCTGCAGGCGACCTTCGAGTTCCAGACCTTCGTGGCCCTCCTCCTCGGCCTCGACGTCGCCAACGCCAGCCTGTACGACGGCGCGTCCGCGGCAGCCGAGGCGGTCCTGATGGCGCGGCGCGTGCTCCCCGGCCGCCGCACGGTGTGGGTATCCAGCGCCCTCCACCCCCACTACCGCGCCGTGATCCGCACCTACGTCCGCGGCCTGGCCGACGTGGAGGTCCGCGAGGTTCCGTTCGCCGCCGACGGCCGAACCGACCTCGGCGCGCTCGGGGCAGCCCTCGGCCCCGATGCAATCGCCGTCGTGCTCGGCCAGCCGAACGTCTTCGGGGTTCTCGAGGACGCGGCGCACGCCGCGGAGCTGGCGCGGGCGGCCGGCGCCCTCAGCATCACGGCCACGGCGGAGCCGCTGGCGCTCGCCATGGTGCGGCCGCCCGGCGCGTGCGGCGTGGACATCGCGGTCGCCGAGGGGCAGAGCTTCGGGCTGCCCGTCGCCTACGGCGGGCCAGGCGTCGGCCTCTTCGCCACGCGCGAACGCTACGTGCGCAGCATGCCGGGCCGGGTCGTGGGCGAGACCGTCGACGCCCACGGGCGCCGCGGCTTCGTGCTCACGCTCGCGGCCCGCGAGCAGCACATCCGGCGGGAGCGGGCGACGTCCAACATCTGCACGAATCAGGGGCTGTGCGCGCTGGCCGTGACCATCTACCTCTCGCTGCTGGGACGTCAGGGGCTCGGGGCGCTGGCGGCGACGAACTACCGCGCCGCGCACGCCGTGGCGGACCGGCTCGAGGCGGCCGGGGTCCCGCGACGCTTCGGCGGCCCCTTCTTCAACGAGTTCGTCGTCCAGGCCCCGGCCGCCCGCTGGGAGGCGCTCGTGCGCGAGGGGGTCGTCGCGGGATTCCCGCTCGCCCGCTGGTATCCGGCGCTCGAGGATGCGTTGCTCCTCTGCGTGACCGAGGTGCACGGCGCGCGCGACATCGACCGCCTGGTGCGCGGGCTCGCCGCCCCGGCGGCGCGCGCCGCGAGGGGGTGACCAATGCTCCTCGACGAGCCCCTCATCTTCGAGCGCGGCGCCGCCGGCCGGGTCGGCTGGCCGGTCGCCGAATCCCCCGACGGCGAGCAGGCCGGGCCCGCGCTGCCGCCGGCGCTCCGGCGCGATGACGGCCTCGCGGGCTTCCCCGAGGTGAGCGAGCTCGAGGTGGTACGGCACTTCGTCCGCCTCTCGCAGTGGAACTACAGCGCCGCGACGACGCTCTATCCGCTCGGCTCCTGCACCATGAAGTACAACCCCGCCGTCAACGAGACGCTGGCGCGGCTGGCGGGTTTTGCCGCGCTTCACCCCCTGGTGCCGGATCACCTGGCGCAGGGCGCGCTCGAGGTGGTTGCGGGGCTGGAAGCGGCCCTCGCCGCCGCCAGCGGTCTCGACGCGGTCTGCCTGCAACCGGCGGCCGGCGCCCAGGGCGAGCTGCTCGGCCTGCTCCTCGTGCGTGCCCATCACGCCGACCGCGGCGATCCACGCCGGCGGGTCCTCATCCCGTCGAGCGCGCACGGCACGAACCCCGCCAGCGCCGCGCTCTGCGGCTATCAGGTGGCGGAGGTGCCGGTGGACCGTCGCGGGCTGCTGCCGGCGCGCGCCGTTGCCGCGGCGATGGACGAGTCGGTGGCGGCGCTCATGGTGACCAACCCGAACACCCTCGGCCTCTTCGAGGAGGAGATCGAGGCGGTCGCGGCGGCGGTCCACGCCCGCGGCGGCCTCGTCTACATGGACGGTGCCAACTTCAACGCGCTCATGGGGGTCGCCCGGCCGGGTGACATGGGCGTCGACGTCATGCAGTTCAACCTGCACAAGACCTTCTCGACGCCGCACGGAGGCGGGGGACCCGGCGCCGGGCCGGTCGCCGTGCGGGCGCCGCTCGCGGAGTACCTGCCGGTGCCGCGGCTCGTGCGCCGCGAGGCGGGTCTCGCCTGGACCGAGGAGGCGCCCAAGAGCGTCGGCCGCATGCGGTCGTTCTACGGCAACTTCGGCGTCCTGGTGCGGGCGTTTGCCTACATCGCCCGGCTGGGCGCGGGCGGTCTGTCGGAAGTGACGCGGCTGGCCGTGCTGAACGCGAACTACGTGCGGGCTCGCCTCCGCGCCACGTACCACCTGCCGTACGACACCCCGTCGCTGCACGAGTGCGTGTTCTCCGACCGCCATCTGCAGGATTTCGGCGTCAGCACGCTCGACGTCGCCAAGCGCCTGCTCGATTACGGGTTCTACGCTCCCACCATCTACTTCCCGCTGGTCGTCAAGGGGGCGCTCATGATCGAGCCGACGGAGACCGAGACGAAGGAGACGCTCGACGCCTTCGTGGAGGCGCTGCTGGCCATCGCAGAGGAGGCGCGCACGGACCCCGCCAAGCTTCGCCAGGCGCCCCATCGCACCCGCCTCGCGCGCCTGGACGAGACGCGTGCCGCCCGCCGGCCCGTCCTGCGCTGGCAGGGACGCTGAGCCGCGGACCGGGTCGGGGTGGTTTTGACTTCCACCAAACCCGCGTGTAGCGTGCCCGCGCGGCGCGATGTCGGTGCTCAACACGAAGGTTCTCGTCCTCAACCGCTCCTACCTCCCGATTCACATCACGTCGGTGCGGCGGGCCATCTCGCTGCTCTACCAGGACATCGCCCGCGCGGTGGACGAGCAGTACCGAGTCTTCGACTTCGCGAGCTGGGCCGACCTCGCGGCCGAGGAGGACGCGATCGGGCTCGTCAACCGGGCGATTCGCGTGCCGCGCGTCATTCTCCTGCTCGCCTACGATCGGGTGCCGCGGCGCTACGTCCGCTTCAGCCGCTTCAACATCTACTCGCGGGATCGCAACCGCTGCCAGTACTGCGGGCGCCAGTTTCCGCGCGCCGAGCTGAACCTCGATCACGTCGTGCCGCGTTCACGAGGCGGCACGTCGGTGTGGGAGAACGTCGTCTGCTCCTGTCACCGGTGCAACCGCCTGAAGGGCGGCCGCACTCCCGGCGAGGCCGGAATGCGGCTCATTCGCCCGCCCTACCGGCCGCAATGGACACCCTTCATGACCGAGACGTTCAGCCTTCGTCGCTACAAGGAGTGGATGCCGTTCCTGAGCGCGGTGGACGCGGCGTACTGGAACACGGAGCTGGTGGAGGGGTAGCGCTCGGGATCCCGGTCCCGGGATTGACGGCCGCTCCGCTGCGGCCGGCGAGAGGACTGGATGCGCATCAAGCGGATCGAACTGAACGGCTTCAAGTCGTTCCTGGAGCGGACCGTCCTCGAGCTCCCGCTCGGTGTCACCGCCATCGTCGGGCCGAACGGCTGCGGCAAGTCGAACATCGTCGACGCGATCCGCTGGGTACTGGGCGAGCAGAGCCCGAAGCATCTGCGCGGCGAAGCGATGGAGGACGTCATCTTCACCGGCAACGGCGAGAGCGGGCCGCTCGGCATGGCCGAGGTGACGTTGCTGCTCGAGCGCGACGAGCGGGACCTCGAACGGCCGGCGGCCCCGGGCGACGGCGACGGCGTCGACGAGGGGCTGCCCGCGGCGCTCGCCGAGGCGAGCGAGATCGCCGTCACCCGGCGCTACTTTCGCTCCGGCGAGTCCGAGTACTTCATCAACCGGATGCCCTGCCGTCTGAGGGACATCACCGAGCTGTTCCTTGGCACCGGCATCGGCACCAAGGCGTACGCGATCATCGAGCAGGGGCGCGTCGAGCAGCTCGTGAACGCCAAGCCCGAAGAAGTGCGCCTGTTCATCGAGGAGGCGGCGGGTACGACGCGCTTCCGCAGCCGCAAGCTCGCCGCCGAGCGCAAGATGGAGCGGACGCGCGACAACCTGGTGCGCGTCGAGGATGTGGTGCGCGAGATCGAGCGCCAGATGGCCTCGCTCGAGCGGCAGGCCCGCCGCGCCGAGGAGTACCACCGGATCAAGGACGGTCTCCGCGCGCTCGACCTCCGCGTCATGGCGGCGCGGCAGCGCGCCTGGTCCGAGGAGACCCGTACCCTCGGCGAGCGCCTCGCGGCGGTGCGCGCGGAGGAGGCCCAGCTCCATGACGCGATCCGCCGCTCGCGCGGCGCCACCGCCGAGGCGCGGGTCCGCCGGAGCGCCGACGAGGATCGCCTGCGCGTCTGCGACGGGGAGATCGCCGAGCAGCGCCTGCGCGCGGGCCAGGCGCGCACGCTCGGGGCGAGTCTCGCGGTAAGACAGACGGAGCTCGTGGCCCGCGCCGCGGATGCCGAGCGCGAGCTCGGGGTGCTGCGTCTTCGGCTCGGCGACCTCGAGGAGGAGTCACGCGGCGCCGCCGAGGCCCTCGAGCGGGCGGCCGCCGAGGAGCGAGACGCCGGAGCGCAGCAGCGGGACGCCGAGGCTCGGCTGGAGGCGCTCGCGGCAGAGGGCACGCCGCTCGACCGAATGGTCGAGGAGGCCAAGGACGCGGTGGTGGAGGCGTCGGCCGAGGAGTCTCGCCTGCACAACATGGGTGAAGCCCTTCGCCGGCGGCACGAGGAGCTCGAGGGGCGCCGGCGAAAGCTCGAGGACGAGCAGCGGCTGCGCGGCGAGCGGCTGCGGGCGAACGGCCGCGACGCCGAGGCGGCGCGCGAGGCGATCACCCGACTCGAGGAAGAGCGCCTCCGTCTCGGTGCCGAGCGGGAGGTGCTGGCCGAACGGCAGCTCGAGATCCGCCGCGAGGAGGCGGCCCGCGGGACGGCGCTCGAGGGCGCACGGGAAGCGGCGCGGCAGATCGGCTCGCGCGCCGATTCGCTGCGCGAGCTGCACGCCCGCCACGAGGGGTGCAAGCGGGGGGCCGCGGGCCTCCTCGCCCGGCAGCCCGGCACGGCGGCATTGCTCGCCAGCGTGCTCCGCGTCCCGGCCGCCCTCGAGCGAGCGGTCGCGGCGGCGCTGGGCAAGCGCCTGGCCCAGATCGTAGTGCCGGACACCGCGTCCGCCGTGGCGGCGGTCGGCTGGCTGAGAGAGTCCAACGCGGGGAGCGCCACCGTGCTGCCGCGCGATGCCGAGCGGCGCGCGGCCGTCATCGTGCCTGCCGGCCGGAGGCTGCTCGACCAGATCGACGTCGACCCGCAGCACTGGGCGCTGGCCGAGGCGCTGCTTGGTCAGGTCCTGCTCGCCGACGATCTCGGCCATGCGCTGGCGCTCTGGCGAGCGGCAAGCCACCCGGTGACCGTGGTGACGCCCGCCGGCGAGGCCATCGACACGGTCGGCGCCGTTACGGGCGGCAGCGAGCCGCCCCTGGAAGAGACGCTCCTCGCGCGCGCGCGTGAGCTGCGCGAGCTCGAGGGGACGCTCGCGGCCGCACGCGCCGACCTGGCGCGAGAAGAGCGCGCGCTCGCCGAGGTCCAGGGGCGCGACGCCGTGCTGGCGGAGGCGGCTCGAGCCGCGGACGAGCGGCTGCAGGCGCTCCGTCTCGAGCTCCTCGCCGCCGAGAAGGACCGCGAGCGCCTCGAGGAGGAACGCAGACGCATCACCGCCGAGCTCGAGGTGGAGGCCCTCGAGGCGACCGGCGTCGCCGGTGAGGGCGGCCAGGTGGCCGACGAGATCGCCGCGCTCGGCGCCCGACGGGAGCGCGCGACGCATGCCGTGGCCGACCGCCGTGTCGAGCTCGCGAACCGCCAGCAGGCGGCTGCCGCGTGGCGTGAACGGCACGGCGCGGCGGAGCGCGAACGGACGGACGCCGCCGTCCGCGCCGCGGGCGCGGGCGAGCGACGGCGGCACCTCGAAGCAGCCGTCGTCCGCGCCCGGGCGATGCTCGCCGAGGTGCAGGAGCGGCTCGCAGCCGTCGCCCGGCGGGCAGCCGAGGCGGCGAGCGGCGCAGACACGGCGGCGGTCGAGGCCGCCGCGGCGGAGGCCGAACGCGAGGCGGCCGAGAGACAGACCGCGGCGCTGACGCTCGAGCGGGACGGGTTGCGCGGCGCGCTCGCCGAGGCCGATCGCGGGCTGTCCGCCGACGACGCCGCCGAGGCGAGCGCTCGCGAGCGGCTCGACGTGCTCGGGCAGGAGCGCGCGGCTGCCGAGGTCACCCTCGCCGAGCGGCGGCTCGCGCTCGAGCACCTCGCGGCGCAGCTGGCGGAGCGGTACGGGCTCGGCCCGGAGGCGTTGGCCGACGTGGTCATCGAGGACGACGGCGAGGACACGGAACGCGCGGAGCACGCCGAGGCGCTGCGCGCGCGGCTCGCACGCCTCGGCGACGTCAATCCCGCCGCCGCCGGCGAGCTCGAGGAGCTGCGCACGCGGCGCGAGTTCCTCGTCGCACAGCGGACCGACCTCGAGCGCTCGCTCGACGACCTCCGGCGCACGATCGCCAAGCTCACCCGCACCTCGCGCCAGCGCTTCGAGGAGACCTTCGCCGCGGCGAACGAGAAGCTCGCCGAGGTCTTTCCCAAGCTCTTCCCGAACGGCAAGGCGCGCCTCGAGCTCATCCCGCCGGAAGAGGGAGGCGAGCCGGGGATCGAGATCGTCGTCCAGCCGGCAGGCAAGAAGCTCCAGTCGCTCGGGCTTCTCTCGGGCGGTGAGAAGGCGCTCACCGCGACGGCGCTCATCCTGTCGCTGTTCCTGATCCGCCCCACACCCTTCTGCCTGCTCGACGAGGTCGACGCGCCGCTCGACGAGGCGAACATCGGTCGCTTCAATCAGCTCGTCCGCGAGATGGCCGCGACTTCGCAGTTCGTGCTCATCACCCACAACCGCCGGACGATGGAGGTGGCCGACACGCTCTACGGCATCACGATGGAGCGGGCAGGCATCTCGAAGGTCGTCGCCGTCCGGTTGTGGGAAGCGGCGTAGGCGGCTCCCATTCTCGCCCTCCCGAGCGCCTGGCTCCTCGCGATCCTCGCGGCGGTCGGGACTCTCTGCGCCCTCGTCGCCGTCTCGGTGCTCCGGCGCCGGCGCGCCACCACGCCGCGCGCCGTCGCCGCGGCCGCGCCGGCGCCGGCGGACCGCCTGCGTCGCGGCGTCGCCGCCGCCGGCCGCCGGCTCATGGAGCAGGTCGAGGCCGCGCTCGGGCGCGCCCCGGCGGGCCTCGACGCCGTGCTCAGCGAGCTCGAGGAGGTGCTGATCGCCGCCGACGTCGGCATGCGCACGGTGGCGGTACTGCTCGACCGGGTCCGGCAGCGCGTCGGCCGTAGCGCAGACCCGGCCGAGGTGCGCCGGGCGCTGCGCGAGGAGATGGTGGCGATGCTGGACGCTCCTCCGCCGCCGGCGCCGACCGCCCGTCCATGGGTGGTGCTGGTCACGGGCGTCAACGGCGTGGGCAAGACCACCACCATCGGCAAGCTCGCGGCTCGCCACGCCGACGCGGGCCGCCGTGCGCTCCTCGTGGCGGCGGATACCTTCCGGGCGGCGGCCATCGAGCAGCTCGCCGTCTGGGCCGAGCGCACCGGCGCCGTCCTCGTGCGGCAGGCGCCGGGCGCCGACCCCTCGGCCGTCGCCTTCGACGGCATGAAGGCGGCGCTGGCCCGCGCCATCGACGTGGTGCTCGTCGACACGGCCGGTCGCCTGCACACCCGCACCAACCTCATGGCGGAGCTCGGCAAGGTACGCCGCGTGATCGCCCGCGAGCTGCCCGGCGCCCCGCACGAAACGCTCCTCGTGCTCGACGCGACCACCGGCCAGAACGCGATCGCGCAGGCACGCAGCTTCCTGGAGGCGGCGGACGTGACCGGAATCGTGCTCACCAAGCTCGACGGCACCGCGCGCGGCGGCATCGTGCTGGCAGTCCGGCACGAGCTCGGCATCCCGATTCAGTATGTCGGGGTCGGCGAGGCGATCGAGGACCTCCGTCCCTTCGTGGCGAGCGAGTTCGTCGACGCGCTGTTCGCCGTGGAGATCGCCGAGACCGCACGCGTGGCTTGACACCCGCTGAACGCAGCTACTAGAGTCCCGCCCCGGACATCGCCCGATGAGCGGCGACACGCACGAGGGGCTGCGCAGCTCGTTGGCCCGCCAGCACGAGATCCGCGGCCGGGATGACGTGGCGGATCGGCTGGCCGACCTCGAGCGCGCGAATCAGGAGCTGCAGGAGCGCCTCCGGCGCTACGAGCACGAGCGTGCCGAGATCAAGCTTCGGCTCGGGCGCCTCCTGGCCCGAATGGGCGTCGACCTCCCGTAGCGGGCGGGCCGACTTTCTCCCGTCGGCGCGGGGCAACTGCGCCCGCCGCCGTTGCGCCCCGCTCACGAATTACGTAGACTTCCGCGCGCATCTGCTCATCCGAGCAGCACATTCCCGTCGGCGCCGGGGCGGCCCGTCGGGCGTTCTGGAGGAATTCTACCGAGCACATTTCACGTGACTCCGAGCGGCGCCCAACCAGCGGGCGCCAAGCGAGGAAGCAGCGATCGGGAGACGACGAGGTGGGGCGGTGGACACATCGAGCATTGACCGCAGCGGCACGGTGCTGATGCCATGAACCCGAAATGGGTGGGCCCTTGCGGCCCGGATTCGAACCCGTCGCCATCGGGCCGCGCGCGATCCATGCACTAGCCGGACAGCCACACTGCTCGCCGTGTTCCCCGTCGCGCACGGAAGCGATGGGGGAAGACCACGCAGAGACCAAGGACGCGCTCCGACGCCGGCTGCGGGCCGCGCGTGCCGCTCTGCCGCCTCGGGCGGCGGCGGAGCTCGGCGCTGCGGCCTGCGCGCGCGTTCTCGGCCTGCCAGCCTTCAGGGCGGCGCGAGCCGTGGTGGCGTACGCCCCGATCGAGAACGAGGTCGACCCGGGCGCCCTGGTGGCCGCGGCGGCCGCGGCCGGCAAGCCCGTCTACTATCCCCGCCGCACGAGCGACGGTCTCGAGTTCCTCCAGAGCGGTCCGGAGGGGCTCGCGCCCCGATGGTCCGCCCTTCCCGAACCGCTGGACGGAGCACCACTTTCGCCTGCAGCCGGGGAGGGCGTCGTCTTTCTGGTTCCGGGCCTCGCCTTCGATCCGCGCGGCGTTCGCCTCGGCCGCGGCGCTGGCTGCTACGACCGGGCACTCGCGCGCCATTCGCATGCGGCACGCATCGGGCTCGCCTACGAGCTGCAGGTCGTCCCCGCGCTTCCCGAGGCGGCGTGGGATGTGCGCATGGACGCCGTCGTGACCATGACGACTCTGATCCTGGCGCTGGTCCTCGGCGTCGTCCTCGGCGCCGGCGCACTCGCGCTCGTCGACCGGGTCCGGCGGCGCCGCGTGGCCGAGCTCGAGACGAGTGCGCACGCCACCGCCGCCCGCATCGTGGAGGAGGCTCGCAAGGAGGGTGACGCCGTCCGCAAGGAAGCGCAGCTCCATGCCAAGGACCTCATGATCCAGGCGAAAGCGGACTGGGAGCGCGAGGCGCGCGACCAGCGTCACGAGCTGCAAGCCCTGGAGAAACGAATCCTCCAGAAGGAAGAGGGCATCGATCGGAAGATCGAGGCCTTCGCCCAGCGCGAGACGGAGCTCGCGCGGCGCGAGGACGCGCTGCGCGCGCAGGAGCGCCTGATGGAGGAGCGGCAGACCGACATCAAACGTCTGACCGACCAGGTCAGGCAGAAGCTCGAGCAGGCGGCGGGCATGACGCGCGACGAGGCGAAGCGCACGCTCGTCGAGCAGATGACCGACGAGGCGCGCCACGACGCCGCGCGCCACATCCGGCAGGTCGAGGCCGAGGCCCGCGAGGAAGCCGACCGGCGCGCCAAGAAGATCGTGTCGATCGCCATCGAGCGCCTGGCCGGCGAGTTCGTCGCCGAGCGCACCGTCTCCGTCGTGACGCTGCCGAGCGACGACATGAAGGGACGGATCATCGGGCGCGAGGGGCGGAACATCCGCGCCATCGAGTCCGCCACCGGGGTCGACCTGATCATCGACGACACGCCGGAGGCGGTGGTCATCTCGTGCCACAACCCGATCCGTCGCGAGCTCGCCCGCCTCGCGCTCGAGCGCCTCCTCTCCGACGGGCGCATCCACCCGGGGCGCATCGAGGAGGTGGTACGCAAGGCGGAGCAGGAGCTGGACGAGGCGATCCGGGAGGCGGGCCAGCGGGCCGTGCTCGAGGTGGGTGTGCACGGCATCCACCCCGAGCTGGTGAAGCTCCTCGGCATGCTCAAGTACCGCTACAGCTACGCCCAGAACGTGCTCATGCACTCGATCGAGGCGGCCTTCATCGCCGGCTCGCTGGCCGCCGAGCTCGGGCTCAACGAGAAGCAGGCCCGGCGGGCGGCGCTCCTCCACGACATCGGCAAGGCGCTCACGCACGAGGTCGAGGGCTCGCACGCCATCATCGGCGGCGAGATCGCCCGCAAGTACGGCGAGTCGGCGAAGATCGTGAACGCGATCGCCGCCCACCACGAGGAGGTGAAGGCCGAGACCATCCTGGCGCCGCTCGTCGACGCGGCCGACGCCCTGTCGGGGGCGCGCCCCGGC
>VBKF01000160.1 GCA_005888095.1 Deltaproteobacteria bacterium
ATCTACGACGCCGACCGGCAGCACGAGCGCGCCGCGCCCGGCGCCCCGGCGCAGCCGCCCGACGACGATGACGAGGACGAGCCGCCCCCCGCCGACGGGCAGTGGCACGACGGGGAGTTCGCCGGCGGCCACTACACCGTGCGCATGACCGACCAGGCGAGCCTCATCTCGCTCAACAAGGTCGACGACGCCCTGCTCACGCGGGTCATCACCAACCTCATGCGGGGCGGCAACGCCACGACGGGCATGGACCGGCGCAAGTCGAACGAGGTCTCCACGGTGGTCGACTCGATCCTCGACTGGCGGGACACCGACAACCTGAAGCGGGCGCACGGCGCCGAGAGCGAGTACTATCTGAAGCGGCGTCCGCCCTACCGGGCGAAGAACGGCTTCTTCGATTCGCCCGAGGAGCTGCTGCGCGTCCGCGGCGTCACGCCCGCGCTCTACTACGGCGGCGACGGCATGCCCGGCCTCCGCGACGTCTTCTCGGTCTACAGCCGCAGCCCCAACATCCATCTCCGGTCCGCCCCTCCCGCGGTGCTCCAGGCCCTGCTCGGTGTCGATGCAGACACGGCTGCGGATCTGGTCGCGCAGCGCGACACCGACTCGAACGGCTTCTTCCAGCAGGTCGCCGCGCAGGTCGGAGACCCGCATCTCGCACAGCTCATGGTCGAGGAGGAGCCACGCACCGTCCTGCTCGAGGGACGGGCCGACACGCAGGCGCAACGCAACCAGTCGAGCGTCGCGGCCGTGGTGGATTTGACCGCCGAGTCGGCAGAGGGCGCGCGCGTGCTCCGGTGGCTCGACCGGGCGCCGTGGATCGGCACGGTCGCCCCGGGCAGCACGGCGGTGCAGGGATGACGGTCAGCGAGCTCACCCAGCGGCTCCGCCGGGCCGACTTCCTCGACGGCCTCGGCATCTACGTCGGCGCCCACGAGGTGGCCCTCGCGCACGTCGTCAAGCGCTTCTTCAAGGTGGCCGTGCGCCACGCGCGCACCTACCCGCTGCCGCCCGTCGAGCACGCCGCGGAGCGGCGCCAGGCGCTCGCCCAGGCGGTGCTCACCTTCGCGCGCGAGCACCGCGTGGATACGCGCCGCGCCTACCTCTGCCTGCCGCGTGCCGACACGGCGTTCAACCGCGTCTTGCTGCCGGCCGCGGCGCGCGAGAACCTCGCGCAGGTGCTCGAGTACGAGTTGGAGCACCTGATCCCGCTGCCGCGCGACCAGGTGTACTTCGACTTCTCGGTGCGCGAGCTCGGCGAGGAGCGCCTCGAGGTCCTCCTCATGTGCATCCCGCGCGAGGTCGTGCGCGTCTACCTCGAGGCGCTCGAGGACGCCTTCGTACGCCCGCGCGGCATCGTCCTCGCCTCGACGGCCATTGCCGACTACCTGGCCTTCTGCCGCGGTGGCCCGAACGGGCCGATCGGACTCCTCGTCTCGGCGGGCGAGGCGGTCGAGCTCGCCCTCCTCACCGGCGGCCGCCTGGTGGCGAGCCAGCTCGTGCCGGCGCACCGCCTGGCCGAGCCCGCGGAGGTGTCGCGCTCGCTGGCGCGCCAGCTGGCGGACGTCCTGATCTCGCCCGACGAGGTGCAGCTCTATCACTGGTCGCTCAGCAACGGCGCCGGGGCCAACGTGCCCGCGGTGGGCGAGGGCGATCTCCTCGCTCTCGCGAGCGGGCGCCTCGACGCGCCCGCCGAGTTCTTCGAGTCCTCGGAGCCCGCGCTGCTGCCCGCTGTCGGTGCGGCGCTCGATGCGGTGCGCGAGGGCACGGTTCCGGTGAACCTCCTGCCGGTCGAAGGCCGCCGGCGCTACGAGGAAGGCCTGTCGATCGCGACCATCGTGCTCGTCGCCGTCGCCAGCGTGCTGCTGCTCGTGTGGGGCGGCAGCGCCCTCGTCAAGGACGAGCTTCTCCGGCGTCAGGTGGAGGAGGGTCTGGTCGCCGTCGAGCCCCAGGTCCGCGAGGCGAAGCAGCTCCAGGATGAGATCGGGAACCTCCGCAAGCAGATCGACATCCTCACCGCGGGCCAGGACCAGCGGGTCACGCTGCTCCTCCGCGAGCTCACGGATCTGGTTCCTCCCGACGCCTACCTGACCTCGGTCAATCTGCGCCAGGGCCGTCTCACCCTCGAGGGGTCGGCGCGCTCGGCCTCCGACCTGATCGCGGCGCTCGAGAAGTCGAAGCACTTCCACAACGTGAGCTTCACGTCGCCCACGACGAAGGCCGGCGACAAGGAGCGGTTCTCGATCGTTGCGGAGGTCGCGAAGTGAACCCGCGCGCGCTCTGGGAGCTGGCGCGCCGCTGGTATGGCGAGCACTCCGCGCGCGACCGGCGGATCATCGCCGGGGTCGGGATCGCGGTCGGGCTGTCGCTCGCGTACGTAGCCGTGGTGGAGCCGCTGCGGGGCTACCGCCGGCGCGTGGCGGAGGAGATCAGCGAAGGCCACGACCGGCTCGAGCGCGCGGCGCGCTTCGTGGCCGCGGTGGACACCCTGCGTGCAGAGCGTGCCGAGCTGAAGAAGCGCCTCGCCGAGGCGCAGGGCCGCCTTCTCCCTGGCGACACCGGCACGCTCGCCGCCGCCGCCCTCCAGGAGCGAGCCAATACGCTCGCCTCCGAGAAGGGCGTCTCGATCCTCAGCACCCAGGTGATGCGCGAGGAGGCCGCCGACCCGTTCCGCAAGGTGGCCGTGCGCCTCACGCTGTCGGCCGAGCTCAAGCCCTTTGCCGAGCTGCTCTCCGGTCTCGAGTACGGTCCCCAGCAGCTCACCATCCCGTTCGTCGAGGTGAGCCGCCGGGGCGCGGTGCCCGGCGCCAAGGGGCCGCGGCTCCTCTCCGCCACGGTCGAGGTGAGCGGCTACCTGCTCGCCAAGGACAAGGCGAAGGAGGCCGAGGCGGAACCGGAGGCGGCTGCCGAAGCGACGCCGGGCGCCCTGGAGCCCCCGGGCCCCGGAGCACCCGAGGGCGCGGCAGGCGCCGGCGAAGCGGTGCCGGGACTCGCGCCGCTCCTGCCCATCGCCCCGGCGCTGCCCGGGGCCGAGAACGCACCTGCGGTGCCGCCGCCGCCCCCTGTGGCCGCCATTCCGGGGGCGCCGGCGGAAACGCCGCCGCCGGCACCCGTCGCGCCGCCCCCACCGGCTGCTGTCGCGCCCCCTCCACCGGCTGCCGCCGTCCCGCCGCCCGCGGGGGAGGTGCGGCCACCCGCCCCGCCTGCTCCGGCGGCGGCGGCGCCCGGGGCCACCTGATGGGACGCTGGGCGATCATCAACGTGGTGCTCGGCGTGATCGTCGTGTTGCTCGCCCTCGAGATCGCACGGACCTGGGGGCGTGCGCTCCCGCCGGTCGAGGTGGCCGCCGGTCCGCGGACCCCGGCCGCCGCTCCGGAGAAGCGCGAGAAGGGTAAGCGTGCCGCGGCGGACAAGGCCGGCGCGCACGCCGACGAGACACCCGCCACGCTGGTCGCGGCGATCGCCGAGAAGGACCTCTTCGACATGAGCCGGCAGAAGGCCAGTGAGGAGACGAGGCCTGCCGACCAGCCGCTGGCTGTCACCGGGCCGCCCGCCAACGTCACCCTCGTCGGGGTCCGCATCTTCGGCAAGGACCGGGAGGTCTTCGTGACCGAGGCAGGAGCGCAGAAGCGGCTGCGCACCGGAGATCAGGTGGCCGGGTACACGGTCAAGGCGATCGACCCCGGTGGGGTGACGCTCACCTCGCCCTCGGGAGACACCGTGACCATGCCGCTCGTCGTCGACGCCAAGGGGGCCGCTCCCGCGAAGCCCCCGGTTCCCATACGCCCGGGAATGCCTCAACCGCCCCAGGCCTTCGGGTCGCCGGCGGCGGGCGTCCAGACGATGTCTCCGGCCGCCGGGCTCGGGGTGAGACCGCCGACACCTGGTGTGGTCCCGCCGCGGCCTCCCATGGCGGGTGTGCCCGCGCCCGTTGCGCCGGTCCCGCAGAATCCGCAAAACCAGAACCCGCAGATCCAGCAGCTGCCGGCGGACGTGCGGCAGAAGCTGGAGCACATGAAGCAGAACCCGGGCAATTCCCGTAGCGGCCGCAGCCGGCGGTGAGGTAGCGGACGGGGTGGATCGCCCGAGGAGGGGGCGCAGTGCAGGGGCGAAGGATCTCGGGAGCGATCGGGGTGGTGGTCGCGGTCGGCGTGGCGGCCTGGGCCGGGCCGGCCCGCGCGCAGGAGCAGGAGGCGGCGCCGCCTCCGCCCGCTGCTGCAGGTGACCAGCCGCTCGGCGAAGAAGAGGCGATGGTGCTGAATTTCGAGCGGGCGGACATCCGGGAGGTGATCCACAGCCTCGCGACCGCGCTCGGCATCAGCTACACGATCGACCCCCGCATCGAAGGGCAGGTCACCATCCGCACCAACGGCAAGATCGCCCGCGAAGACCTGTTTCCGCTGTTCAACCAGATCCTCCGCAACAACGGCATCGCCGCGGTGAAGGTCGGCGACATCTACCAGATCCTTCCCGTCGCCGAGGCGAAGACGCGGGCCATCGTGCCGCCGTCGGCCGCGGCGAGGCAGGGCGCGCGCGCCACCGACAGCTTCGTGATCGAGATCTTCCCCGTCCGGCACGTCTCGTCGGACGAGATGGTGAACATCCTGCAGCCGTTCGTCACGCCAGGCGGCGACGCGCTCTCCTACCCGCGCTCGAACCTGGTCGTCGTGACGGATCTGCAATCGAACGTCGCGCGGCTGCACGAGCTGGTCATCTCGTTCGACACGGACGTCTTCCACAACCTGCACGCCCGCGTCTTCAAGATGCAGTACGGCGACCCGGACGAGCTGGCGAACGAGATCCTCGGGCTGCTCGCCCCCTACGGCGTGACACCCACCGGCGAGGGCGAGGGCGGCGTATTCTTGATCCCGCTCTCGCGCCTCAACTCGATCGTCGCGATTGCCTTCGACCCGATCATGTTCACCGAGATCGAACGCTGGCTGAAGCTCCTCGACATCCCGCCCGAGGAGAGCGCGGGGCGCCAGACGTTCGTCTACCCGGTGGAGAACGCCAAGGCCGCCGATCTCGCCGCGGTTCTGAACGAGCTCTTCGGCGGCGGTCCCGGCGGGGGTGGAGGCGGGGGACTCGGGCGCGTACCGGGTGGGGCGCCGGCCGGCATCGGCCTCTTCGGCGCGGGGGGCGTCGGGGGTGGTGGCGGCCGCGGCGGTTTCGGCGGCGGCGGAGGCGGCGGCGGGCGGCGCGGGCTCACGGCCGCTGGCGGCGGCGGGTTCGGCGGCGGAGGCGGCGGGATCGCGCCGCAGCAGGCCGCGGGGGGCGTGCCAGGTGCCGCCGGGGGAGGGTTTGCGGGACGCGGCGCCGGCACCGGTGGGCGCCTCGGTGGGCGCGGCGGGATCGGCGGGGCCGCCGGCGGGGCCGGGGTCCCCGGGGCGGTGCCCGGAGCCGCGGGCGGGGCGCGTGGCATCTCGCTTCCCGGCGGGCCAGCCGGAGCGGCCGGCGTACCCGGGCAGCCGCAGGGCCCGCCACCCATCTTCAAGCAGGAGGTGCGCATCGTCGCGGACGACGTCACCAACTCGCTCGTCGTCCTGGCGACCAAGCGCGACTACCAGCTGATCCTCGACGTGGTGAAGCGTCTCGACGTCGTGCCGCGGCAGGTGATGCTCGAGGTCACGATCGCCGAGATCACGCTCACCAAGGATCTCTCCTTCGGCATCCGCTACGCGCTGGCCGAAGGGAACCTACTAGGCACGCTACCCGTAAAGGATGATATCTTCCATAACCGGCCTCCGGGCCTTCCCGTCGGCGGGCTTCTCGGCAGCGCCACCAGGGTACCGGAGGGTCAGGCCTTTGCCGTGATCTCGGATCGAGACCATTTCCAGATATTCCTGAACGCGCTCCAAAGCCGTACGAACGTCAAGATGCTCTCCGCGCCCCATATCATCGCGGCGGATAACCGCGAGGCTCACATCCTGGTCGGCGACTCGATTCCCATCCTCACCTCGACTGCCGCCTCCACCGTCACGACACAGTTTTCCACCGTGAACGCCATCCAGTACCGCGACACCGGGAAGATCCTGACCATCCTGCCCCAGGTCAATTCGAAGGGGTTGGTCAACATGCAGATCCGACAGGAGGTGAGCGCCGTCGGAGCCACTGCGTTCGGAAACACCAACTCGCCTTCTTTCTCGACCCGTGAGGCAGAGACCACCGTCGTCGTGCAGGACGGTGAGGGCGTGGTGATCGGTGGAATCATCGACGATCAGATCACGCACGAACGTCGTGGAGTCCCGTTCATGATGGACATCCCGTTCCTCGGGGTCGCGTTCCGCAGCGACAGTGACATGACGAAGCGGACCGAGCTGATCCTGCTCATCACGCCCTACGTGATCCGCAACCGGGACGAGGCCAGGAATGTGACGGAGGACTTCAGCTCCCGCATCGAGGGGTTCAAGCGGCTGCGGGAGGCGATGCAGCCGAAGCACCGTCCGCACCCGTCGGCGGAGGCGCCGGACTCCCAGCCGGCGGAGAGCACACCGCCCGCCCGCCGGCCGGACGTCGTGCCACCCGAGGGCGCTCCGTGAGGCGGCGGCCGGGCGCGCGGGCGGGCGCGCCGGCTGCTTGCAGTGTCGAGGCCGTCACGGTAGGTACGACGGATTTTTTCAACCGAGCTACGACCGTGAGGTGGGGCCGATGATCGTCCTCGTCATGCTGATTAGCGTGCTGTCGCTCGGCTTTGCCGTCTTCCTCGCTCGCCAGGTGCTCGCGGCCGACACCGGCACGCCGCAGATGCAGGACATCGCCGCGGCGATCAAGGAAGGCGCCGAGGCCTTTCTGCGGCGGCAGAACCGGACGATCGCGGTGATCGGCCTCGGCGTCGCGGCGCTCATCTTCATCCTCTATGCGGCGGTCCGCCCGCACAATCCGAACGACCCGACGACGACCTTCAACATGGCGATCGCGACCACGCTGTCCTTCGTCTTCGGGGCACTCTGCTCGGGCATCGCCGGCTACATCGGCATGTTCGTCTCCATCCGGGCCAACCTCCGCACCGCCTCCGCGGTGCGCTCGAGCCTCAACCGCGCGCTGCAGATCGCGCTCCGCGGCGGCGCGGTCTCGGGGCTCTTCGTCGTCGCCATGAGCCTGCTCGGCGTGGGCGGCCTCTTCGCACTCATGCGCGCCTTCGGCGTCGCCGATGAGAAGATCCCGCTGCTGATCGTCGGCTACGGCTTCGGCGCGAGCCTCGTCGCGCTCTTCGCGCAGCTTGGCGGCGGCATCTACACCAAGGCGGCCGACGTGGGCGCGGACCTGGTCGGTAAGGTCGAGGCGGGCATCCCGGAGGACGACCCCCGCAACCCGGCCGTCATCGCGGATCTCGTTGGCGACAACGTCGGCGACTGCGCGGGCCGCGGCGCCGACCTGTTCGAGTCGACGGCGGCGGAGAACATCGGCGCGATGATCCTCGGCAGCGGGCTGGCGGTGAGCGCCGCGAAGGCCGGCATCCACTTCACTGAGGGCATGCTCGGCGTGATGCTCTTCCCGCTCGTCGCGCGCGCCTTCGGTCTCGTCGCCTCGATAATCGGGATCATGGCCGTGCGCACGGACGAGGACGAGGATCCGATGCAGGCGCTCAACCGCGGCTACTACGTCGCGGCCCTCCTGGCGGTCGGCGGCTTCGCGGCTGCCACCCGCTGGCTGCTGCACGCGCCGGAGCAGCCCGGCGCGTGGCTGCGGTTCTTCCTGTGCGGCCTGGTCGGCATCGCGACCTCGCAGGCGTTCGTCTACATCACGCAGTACTACACCGAGTACCGCTACCGTCCGGTGCGCGAGATCGCCGAAGCGGCGCAGACGGGACCGGCCACGACCATCATCACGGGGATGGCCGTCGCGTTCGAGTGCACCGCGGTCCCGACCATCGTCATCTCGCTCGCCATCCTGGTCTCGTACTTCCTCGGCCGCTCGACGGGCATCGCCAACGCGGGTCTCTTCGGGACGGCGGTCGCCACCATGGGCATGCTCGCCACCGCGGCCTACATCCTCGCCATGGACACCTTCGGCCCGATCACGGACAACGCAGGCGGTATCGTCGAGATGAGCCACCAGCCGGAGGCGATCCGCAAGAAGACCGACCGGCTCGACGCCGTCGGCAACACGACGAAGGCGCTCACCAAGGGCTACGCCATCGGCTCGGCCGCCCTCGCCGCGTTCCTCCTCTTCTCGGCCTACCTCGACGAGGTCCGCAACTACGGGTTCCCGATCGCCACCGTCGACATCGCGCGGCCCGAGGTCTTCGTCGGCGGGCTCCTCGGCGCGATGCTCGTCTTCCTCTTCTCGGCGCTCGCCATCCGCGCCGTCAGCCGGGCGGCCCAGTACGTCATCAAGGACGTGCGGGAGCAGTTCAAGGAGAAGCCCGGCATCCTCGCCGGCAAGGAACGCCCCGACTACGGCCGCTGCGTGGACATCGTGACCCGCGGGGCGCTGCGCGAGATGGTACTGCCCGGCGTCCTGGCCGTCTTCATGCCGATCGTCGTCGGCGTCGTCTTCCGCGCCGCCTTCCACGTGGGGGCGGAGTCCGTCGCCGCGCTCCTCATGGTCGGCACGATGAGCGGCATCCTGATGGCGACGGCCCTCAACAATGGCGGCGGAGCCTGGGACAACGCCAAGAAATTCATCGAGACGGGCAAGTACGGCGGCAAGGGCTCGGACGCCCACAAGGCGGCCGTCGTCGGCGACACGGTGGGCGACCCGTTCAAGGACACGGCGGGGCCGAGCCTGCACGTGCTGATCAAGCTGCTCAGCACGATCACGCTCGTCATGGCGCCGCTGTTCATTTGAGGAGCGAGCTCGCCCGGCTCGACCCGTCGCTCGGTGGCGCTCACACCGAGCTACTAGTCTGCGTCGATCTACCGGCGGCGCTCGGGGTAGACACCGACCGGGCACTTGGTCGCGCAGTCGTCGACCAAGTAGACCGCCGTTGGGTTACCGGCTGGATTGGGGCAATACGCTGCGAGCTCCGTAGGCGGCTTGCCCTGTCCCGTCTGATGGCACGTGACTACGAGTTGCTGCCTCGGATTGTCGGTGGCACCGAGGGCGAGAGCACCCCGCCCTTGGAGAAGCGTCTGGCAGCATACCTTCGGCGGCGAATGCTGGGCGGCAGCAATGCCAGCGAAGAACGTGATCGCGAAGACAGGTCGCAGCGCCATCATGATGGCATCCTCCATTCGTTACCTGACGGCTACCACGAGGGGTCGCCATTGCGCCAGCCTCCGGGCCACCTGCCAGCTCCAGACGCGGCTGCACGCCCGGGCGCCGCGCGTCGATTTTTCGACGCACGGAGTCATCCAGGTGCATGTGTCATGGGCCGCGCCGCCCGGGGGACGGGCCGGGATGCACGCGGCGAAGCCGCGCGCGGGTGCCCCGGTTCGTGTTGGGCTCTCTGTGCCCAGCGTGACTACGTCGCGCTCGCGACGCGCACTGCGCGCCGGCGCCACCAGACGTAGAACGGCAGCCCGCTGGCGATGACGGCGAGGCTGCCCCACGTGTAGGCCGGCTTGGTGACGAGCAAGTCGACGACCAGCACGCCGACCAGGAAGAGATAGGTCCCCTGGAGCCACGGGTAGCCGACGCCGCCCGGCCGTTCGCCGGTGCGGCGGGCGAGGAGGAAGAGACCGCCCACCGTGAAGAGGTAGAAGACGAGCTCGGCGATGATCACGTAGTCGAGCAGGTCTCCGTAACGGCCCGAGAGGGCGAGCACGGACGCCCACGCGCCCTGGAGCCAGAGAGCAGGCCCCGGCACGTGGCGCGCGTTGAGACGCGCGGCGGGCGTGAAGAAGAGGCCGTCGCGTGCCATCGCCCAGGCGACGCGTGCGCCGGCGAGTACGAGCCCGTTGACGCAGCCGAACGTCGAGATCATCACGGCGACGGCCATGAGCGTGGCGCCGACGGGTCCGCCCGCCAGGCGCTCCATGACCGCCGTGCCGACGCGGTCGGCGGTCGCGTGCTGGAGGCCCCGCGCGAAGACGTCGGCGCCCTCGGGGCTGCCGCGCAGTGGAAGGACGTTCAGGTAGGCGACGTTGGTCGCCAGGTAGAGCGCGCAGACGAGCACCGTGCCGAGCAGGAGGGCGCGCGGCACGGTCCTCGGCGCGTCGCGTACCTCGGCGGCGGCGAAGGTGACGTTCGCCCAGGCGTCGGCCGCGAAGAGCGCGCCGACCATCGCCGCGCCGAGCTGGGGCAGCGTGCGTCCCAGGCCGTGCTCGCTCGCGAACGGCAACACGCCGAGGTTGGCGGTGCGCGCCGCCGGGCTGCCGAAGGCGAGCCCGAGGACGACGACCGCCGCCAGGGTGCCCACCTTGGCGATGGTGAACACGGTCTGCACGAGCCTGCCCTCATCCAGACCGCGGGTGTTGAGGGCGGTGAGCGCGAGCACGACCAGCACCGCGCAGGCCTGAACGGGACTCACGCCGAGCGGCCCGACCGTGACCAGGCGCGCGGCCGGCGAGAGGGCGGCCCAGAAGGTC
Organism: Deltaproteobacteria bacterium; assembly: GCA_005888095.1. Lineage (GTDB taxonomy): Bacteria > Desulfobacterota > Binatia > DP-6 > DP-6 > DP-3. The sequence goes on from VBKF01000160.1 coordinate 10,473, forward strand.
CCCGCAAAGGTCGCGAAGGCAACGGCGACGGCCGCAATCGTGCCCGTCTGGATGACGAGCACGAGTGTCCACCCGTAGAGGAATCCGCACAGGGGCCCGTAGAGCTCGGCGAGATAGACGTACTGCCCGCCCGCGCGCGGCATGGCGGCCGCGAGGCGCCCGTAGCTCGTCGCACCGGCCACGGTGAGCGCGCCGGCGAGCGCCCAGACGAGCAGCAGCCAGCCGGGCGCCGGCAGCCGCCGCGCGATGTCGGCCGAGACGATGAAGATGCCGGAGCCGATCATCGAGCCCGCCACGAGCGCGGTCGCGTCGACGAGCCCGAGACGCGCCTCAAGATGGTTCCTCACGTGCTCTCCATGCGGCTGGCCTCCCCGCGGCGAAGCTGGTAGAGGGCGCCGCGATGCTCGAGCAGCTCGTGAGCGCGGCCACCGGCTTCATCGTGGCGGCCATCTCGGCGGGCGGTTATGCCGGGATCGTGCTGCTGATGGCGATCGAGAGCGCCTGCGTCCCGCTGCCGTCCGAGATCATCATGCCGTTCGCGGGCTACCTCGTCTATCGCGGCGACCTCGGGCTCGCCGGCGTCGCCGTCGCCGGCGCGCTCGGCTGCGTCCTCGGATCCCTCGCCGCGTACGCCGTCGGCGCGAACGGCGGGCGGCCGGCGATCGAGCGGTGGGGCCGCTGGGTCCTGCTCTCGCCGCGCGAGCTGGCGCTCGCCGACCGCTGGTTCGCCCGCTGGGGACGGCAGACGGTCTTCTGGGCGCGGCTCCTGCCGATCGTCCGCACCTTCATCGCATTGCCCGCGGGCGTGGCGCGCATGGAGCTCTGGCCCTTCGTCTGGCTCACGTTCGCGGGATCGCTGCCCTGGTGCTGGGCGCTCGCCTACGCCGGACTCCGGCTGGCGGAGAACTGGCACCTCGTTCGTGAGAGGCTCCACGGCGTCGACGTTGCGGTAGCCGCGCTCGTCGCCGTGGCCTTCGCCTGGGCGGTCTGGCACCGTGTCCGTGCGGTCCGTTTAACATAATAACCGGGGGCCCGTGCGGTGCTCGCGCGCTTCGCGCGCTGCGCTGCTCCGATGCCCCCGGACCCCGTCGCTCGCCCGCGGCGAAGCCGCGGGCGGCTCCGACACACGCGGGGGCCCCGTGCGGTGCTCGCGCGGCTGCGCCGCGCTGCGGCCCAACGCCCGCGCGGCTCCGCCGCGCGCCCGGACCCCGTCGCGCTCGCCGGCGGCGAAGCCGCGGGCGGCTCTGTCTCTAGCACGGTCGTGCCGCTTCGGGAGCGACACGCGGTTTGACCCCTGCGGGGGAACACGTTAGAAATTCCGGAGTTCGCGGCCTCGGGCGGTCCGCGCGGGCCGCGGCACCCCGCGTCGCGGACGGCTCGCCGGCAGCTCGAAAAGGGATCCCCGATGGCGACGATGATCACCAGCGAATGCATCAACTGCGGGGCGTGCGAGCCCGAGTGCCCGAACACCGCCATCTACCAGGGCGGCGTCGAGTGGACGGCGCCCGACGGCTCGATGCATCCGCCGCTGTCGAACGATATCTTCTACATCGTCCCCGAGAAGTGCACGGAGTGCGTCGGCTTCCACGACCACGAGGCCTGCGCGGCGGTCTGCCCGGTCGACTGCTGCGTGCCGGACCCGAACATCCCAGAAACCCACGAGGTGCTGCTGGAGCGCGCCCGGGTGCTGCACCCGGAGCTGACCATCGCCGACGACGCCCCTTCACGCTTCAAGAAGGAAGGTGCCGCGGCGCCCGCTGCGCAGGGGAATGGACACGCCGCGGCCGCGCCGGTGCCGGCCACGCCGGCAGCCGCCGCGCCGAAGCCCGTCGCTGCAGTCGCCGCGCCCCCGGCCCCGAAGGCCGCCGCGCCGGCCCCCCCGGCCCGTGGGCGCGTGGAGAAGCCCGTCGCGCCGCCGCCGAAGGCCGTCCGGCCCGCGCCGACCTTCGCCGGCGAGCTGGCGATCGAGTACGACCAGCTCGCGGCAGAGCTCGGCGCGCCGCGCCGCCGGCTGCGCTCGTCGTTCTCCATCGTTCCCCTCGGTCTCCTCGCCGCGGGGCAGGGCTTTCTCGGCGCGCTCTCCCCGGCCATGAAGCAGCGCATCGATGCGTCGGTCTCGGATCGGCGCTTCTTCGACCCACAGCTCGCGACGGCGGCGAACATCTTCCTGAACATCGTCCTCTATCCGGTCGCCTGTGTCGTCCTGGCGATCGCCGTGCGACACGTGAGCCTCTTCACGCCGGTGCCGCATCACTGGATCGTGCTCGGCCTCGCGATCGCCGTCGGCGAAGCGGCGTGGCGCCTGCGGGAGAGCTTCTTCCACGCGGCGCCGCTTGCCGAGGTCTCGCTGCGTGGCGCGCTCTACGGTCCGCTCCTCTGGCCGGTCGGCAGGCTCGTCGTCGGGGTGTTCGGCCCCCGGGGCGCGGCGAGCACGGTGTCGTTCGACGGCTTCTATGCCGGCCGTGATCACTACGACGAGAAGCTCGAGCGCGAGCGCCGATACGGCTCGGTCTACCGTCTCGAGGAGCGCGACGACGCCTACATCCTGCGCGTCGAGTTCCCGCGCGTGCTGCCCCCGTCGTCGCTCGCCGACGCGCTCGGTCTGCCGCCCGAGATGCCCGACTACGACTACCAGCTCGCGCTCAGGGACGGCACCTTCGAGGTCCACGGGCGGGTCACCGATCCGCGGGTCCGCAAGCTCACCGCGGTGGCGCCGGCCTTCCCCTCCGAGTTCACGACCCGGGTGGCGCTGCGCCAGCCGGTGAAGGGCTTCCGCCACCGCTACCGCGACAAGATGCTCGAGGTCATCCTGCCGAAGGCGACGGCGGCCTAGGTCGGCCGTGGCGGTGAGTGCCGTCCTCGGCTGCGGGCGCTCCCTGCCGCCGCGGGTCGTGACCAGCGAGGAGCTGGGAAGCGAGCTCCGTCTCGGCGGGAAGGTGGTCGCCGAGCGGTCGGGGGTGGTGCGCCGCAACTACGCCGGGCCCGGGATCGGCCCGTCGGACCTGGGGCGTGAGGCGGCGCTGGCCGCGCTCGCAGACGCGGGGCTCGGCCCCGGGGACCTGGACCTCATCATCTTCGCGACCATGACCCCGGACATGGCCTTCCCGGGCTCGGCGTGCTTCCTGCAGGACAAGCTCGGCTGCGACACCATCGGGGCGCTCGATGTCCGGGCGCAGTGCGCCGGCTTCCTCTTCGCGCTGGCGGCGGCGGACCGCTTCGTGCGCGCCGGCCGTGCCACGTGCGTCCTCGTCGTCGGTGCGGAGATCCACTCGGCGGCGCTCGACCAGTCGCCGCGCGGCGCCGCGGCGACCCCCTACTTCGGCGACGGGGGCGGAGCCGTCATCCTCGGGGCCGCGGCCGAGCCCGGCGTGCTCGCGACGGTGCTGCACGGCGACCCGTCGGGCCTCGAGCGCTTCTGGTGCGAGTTCCCGGCGAGCCGTCACTACCCGGCGCGCATGGAGCTCGCGCAGTTCGAGGCGGGCGCGCACTTCTACGTCCTCGACGCCGAGGCCGTGCACCCCCAGGCCGAGCGTGCGCTCGCGGAGGTGACGCGCGAGGCGCTCGGCCGAGCCGGCGTCGCGGCCGAGTCGGTGGCGCTCTTCGTTGCCCACTACTTCGATCACCGCGTGGCGCGCCGGGCGCTCGAGAAACTCGGCATCCGTGGGGACCGGATCGTCGCCACGGCCGAGGCGGCCGGGCACGTCGCCGCGGCCGGCATCCCGATCGCGCTCGCCGACGCCGTGGCGGCGGGCCGGGTCCGGCGAGGCGATCTCGTGTGCTGTGCGGCCTTCGGGGCCGGCTTCTCGTGGGCCGGTGCCGTAATCCGGCTCTGAGGAGGATGATGAGCGAAACGATCAACTCGCGCATCCTCGGCCTGGGCCACTTCGTGCCCGATCACGTCGTCACCAACCAGGACCTGACGCGCCTCATGGACACGAGCGACGAGTGGATTCGCCAGCGGACGGGGATCGAGGAGCGGCACTTCATCACCCACGACACCGGGCCATCGGACCTGGCGCTGCCGGCGGCGGAGGAGGCGCTCCGCGCGGCGGGCGTGAAGGCCGCCGAGCTCGACCTCATCCTGCTGGCCACGCTCTCGCCCGACATCGACTTTCCCGCCAGCGCCACGCTGCTCCAGCGCCGGCTCGGCGTGTCGGGCATGCCGGCCATGGACGTGCGCAACCAGTGCTCGGGATTCCTCTACATGCTCGCCACGGCCGACGCCTTCATCCGCTCCGGGGGCGCGCGATACGTGCTCGCCGTCGGTGCCGAGGTCCACTCGACGGGGATCGATCTGACGACGCACGGGCGCGAGGTGGCGGTCATCTTCGGCGACGGTGCCGGTGCCGCGGTGCTCGGGCCGGAGCCCGATCCACGCCGGGGCATCCTCTCGACCCACCTGCACAGCGAGGGCAAGTATGCCGAGAAGCTGATGGTGGAGGTCCCGAACAGCCGCTCGCGGCCGCGCGTCACGGCCGAGATGCTGAGCGGACCCGGGAGCCGCCTGTGGCCCCGCATGGAGGGGCGGTACGTGTTCAAGCACGCCGTGACGCGCTTTCCGGAGGTGATCCAGGAGGCGCTCGCGAGCAACGGGTACACGGTGGCGGATCTCGACCTCCTCATCCCGCACCAGGCGAACCTGCGCATCAGCCAGCTCGTGGCGATGGGGCTCGAGCTGCCGGAGGAGAAGGTCTTCAACAACATCCAGCGCTACGGCAACACCACCGCCGCCTCCATCCCGATCGCGCTCCACGAGGCTCAGGTGGCCGGGCGGGTGCGCCCGGGATCGCTCGTATGCCTCGCGGCCTTCGGCGCCGGCTTCACGTGGGCGTCGGCGCTCATCCGCTGGTGAGGTGGCGACGTGGCGGTGCGCGAGCAGGTCTGGCCGGTCACGCTGCGCGAGATGCGTCGCGAGGACCTGCTGGGCGTGCTCGACATCGAGCGCCGCTCGTTCGCCCAGCCGTGGTCCCGGGCGTTCTTCGAGAAGGAGCTCGCCACGCCGTTCGCGCGGCTCGTCGTCGCCGTGGAAGAGGGGCGGTCGGGCCCGGCCGTGGTCGGCTACACCTGCCGCTGGCGCGTCACCGACGAGGTGCACGTGCTGAACGTCGCGGTGCATCCCGAGCGGCGCGGGCGGGGCTTCGGGCGCCTGCTGCTCGAAGGGATCGTCGGCGAGGCGCGGAGCTCCCGGGCGCGGGTCGTCTACCTCGAGGTGCGCGCCGGCAACGTCGTCGCCCGTCGCCTCTACCGCAGCCTCGGGTTCCGCGAGCTCGGCGTCCGCCGCGGCTACTACGGCCCCGGCCAGGACGCCATCGTGATGGAGCTCCGTCTGGGCTACTGGTGAGGGCGGCGTCCGCCGTCGACCTCGAGGTGACGATTGGCGCCGTGCGGCTGCCGAACCCGGTGATCGCGGCAGCCGGCACCTTCGGCTACGGGACGGAGTTCGCGGGTCTCGTCGATCTCGCGTCGATCGGCGCGATCGGGGTGAAGGGGCTCTCCCTCGCCCCCGCGCTGGGCAAGCCGCCGCCCCGGTTGGTCGAGACCCCCGGCGGCATGCTGAACGCCATCGGCCTCCAGAACATCGGCGTGGAGGCCTTCCTGCGCGACCGTCTGCCCGCGCTCCACGCCGCCGGCGCCCGCGTCATCGCCAACTTCTGGGGCGACAGTGCGGAGGAGTTCGCGGCCTGCGCCGCCCGCCTCGACGGCGCGCCGGGCATCGTGGCGCTCGAGCTGAACGCGTCGAGCCCGAACCGCCCCGAGTGGGGCGGCATCCTGGCCACCGATCCGGGCGAGCTGGCGGCCATCGTGCGCGCCGTGCGGCCGGGGGTTCGCCTCCCGCTCTGGGTGAAGCTCTCGCCCAACGTCGGCGACGTCGCCGCCGTCGGGCGGGCGGCGGAGGCGGCGGGGGCCGACGCGCTCTCCGCGATCAACACGTTGCGCGGTCTCGCGATCGACCTGGAGGGGCGGCGGCCACGCCTCGCCAGCGGCTCGGGCGGGCTCTCCGGGCCGGCCATCAAGCCGGTCGCCCTCTACATGGTCCGCACGCTCGCCGAGGCGGTGCGCATCCCGGTTGTCGGCATCGGGGGCATCCGGAGCGGCGAGGACGCGCTCGAGTTCCTCTGCGCGGGCGCGCGGGCGGTCCAGGTGGGGACCGCGACCTTCTACGACCCGCGCGCGCCGGTCCGGATCGTCGGCGAGATCGCTGCCTGGTGCCGCACCCACGGCGTGCGCGCGGTCAGCGACGTGATCGGGTCGCTGCGCGGGGCGGGACGGGTCTGAGACCGGTGGGTCTACTCGACCTCGATCTCGACGTAGTCCGTGTCCGAGTCGCCCGCCGCGTCGTTCACCGTCAAGTCGGCGCGATACTTCCCCGCCTTCTCGAAGGTGTGCTTGGGGTTCGCCTCCTCGGAGTCGGGCGTGCCGTCGCCGAACGTCCACTTGTACTTGAGGGGCGGCTTGCCGCCCTCGGTGTCGGCCTTGAACTGCACCTCGAGGGGGGCCTTGCCGTCCTCTGGCTCGGCGTCCGCCCAGGCCAGGAGCGGCGCGGCCTCCTCGGCCTGCCCCGCAGCGGTGGTGGTCGGTCCACCGGCCGCCGCCGGAGGCGCTGCCGGCGCGGTGGACGCCGTGGGAGCCTTCGGCGTCTCGCTCGGGCCACCGCCGCACCCCGGGGCGCCGAGCGCCACGAGGGCTACGAGCAGGGCTGAGCAGGCGAGTCTTCCCTTCATGAAGCTCCCTCCAGGACCGAAGTTTGTGCGGCGGCGGATTCTCACAGACGGCCTGCAAGCTGTCAAACTGTGGCCCCTAGCGACCCTGCTCCCGCTGGCCCTGGGCGCCGGCGCCAGCTGGGCCGTCCCGACACGCGGGGATCTTCGCCTCCTGGCGGTCCTCGCCGCCTTCCCCGACCGCCCGCTGGACCACGATCGCCAGAGCTTCATGGTCCTGATGGACCGCTTCGTCGCCTACTACCGCGAGGTCTCCGCCGGGCGGCTCAGCATCCATCCGACGATCGGCTCGCCCGCCGTGACCCTGCCGGCGGCACGCGCCACCTACGTGCAGCGACCCGACGCACTCGCCCGCGACGCGGTGGCCGCCTTTGGCGCCGCGGCGGCGAGCGATCCGGCCGAGGCGGAGGCGCTCCGGAGCGCCGACGCGCTCGTCGTCTTCTTCGCCGGGCCGGGCCGCGAGTCGCACGTCGAGGGCGGCGATCCGGATGACCCCTGGTCCAACTACACCGTCATCTCGCCCCCGCCTGGCGCCGCGCGGCTCGGCGAGGCGTGCGTCATCGCGGAGGAGGAGGTGCCGCCGTTCGGCAACTTCGGCGTTCTCTGTCACGAGTTCGGCCATCTCCTCGGCCTCCCCGAGCTGTACGCCCCGGGCGGCCTGCCGCACGAAGGGATCGGTGTCTGGGGGCTCATGGGGCAGGGGACATGGCTTCGCCTCGGCGAGCGCCCGCCCCACCCGTGCGCATGGTCGAAGCTCCGGCTCGGCTGGGTCGACGTCGAGACGATCGAGCGCGCGACCCGCGGTGTCCGCCTGCCGGCCATCGAGGAGGTCCCACGTGTCGTCAAGATCCCGGCGTCGCGCGGGCGGCCCGAGGAATATTACCTCGTCGAGAACCGGGAGCGGATCGGCGCCGACTCGGGCCTGCCCGGCGAGGGCCTGCTCGTCTGGCACGTCGACGAGACGGTCACGGGATTCCGGACGTCGCAGAGCGTGGCCGCGCACAAGCTCCTCCACCTCGTCGAAGCCGACGGGCGGAATGACCTGGACCGCGGCCACGGGGCGGGCGGCAACCGTGGAGACCGGACCGACCCCTTTCAGGGACCACCGCCATGGCGCCGCCGGGCGAGCGCGCCGGTTGTGCTCCTCGGGGCCCTGCTCGCCGCGGGCGCGGTCCTGCGCGGCGTGCGGGCGCGAGCGTTCCCGGCGGTGCTCGGCCCGCTCGGAGCCGCCGCGCTCGCGCTCGCAGGGGCCGCCTGGCTCCGGCGGGGGCCCTCCTGCGGACCGGGGATGCCCGGGATGGCGCCCTACGACGGCAGCCCCGTGCGCGCCGCCATCCGCAACATCTCTCCGCCGGGGCGCGTCATGTCGTTCGACGTCTGGATCGCGCCTTCCGACGAACATTGACTCTCCTCGGGAGGGCGTGCCACCCTCCGGCCGGTGGCGAAGCTGATCATCCAGATCCCCTGCTACAACGAGGAGGGGAATCTCGCCGAGACGCTCGCCGCGCTGCCTCGCTCGGTCCCCGGCTTCGACTCGGTCGAGACGCTCGTCATCGACGACGGGTCGGAGGACGGGACCTCCGAGGTCGCGAAGCGGGCGGGCGCGACCTACCTGCTACGCTTCCCGGTCCACCTCGGGCTCGCACGCGCCTTCGAGGCCGGCCTCGACGCGGCGCTCAAGCTCGGCGCCGACGTGATCGTCAACACCGACGGCGACAACCAGTACCGCGGGGAAGATGTCGCCGTCCTCGTGCAGCCGATCCTCAGCGGCCAGGCCGAGATGGTGGTCGGCGACCGTGCGCCACATCGCCTGCCGCACTTCGGGGTGACCAAGCGCCTCCTCCAGGCCGCGGGCAGCTGGGTGGTGCGCCAGCTCTCGGGCACGACGACCCCCGATGCGACGAGCGGGTTCCGCGCCTTCTCGCGCCGGGCCGCGCTCCGCCTGAACGTCTTCACCAAGTTCACCTACACGCTCGAGACCGTGATCCAGGCGGGCAAGAAGCACATCCCCATCGCTCACGTGCCCATCACCCCCAATCCCGACCGGCGCCCGTCGCGGCTCTTCACCAGCCTCTACGTGTACGTGAAGCACTCGCTCGCCACGCTGATCCGCATCTATGCGCTCTACGAGCCCCTCAAGGTCTTCCTCAGCCTCGGCGGGCTGCTCGTGGCATGCGGCGCCGCGATCGGCATCCGCTTCCTCGTCTTCTATCTCCTCGGCAACGGCGCCGGTCATGTGCAGAGCCTCATCCTCGGCGCGGTGCTCCTCATCGTCGGGTTCCAGACCATCTCGATCGGGTTGGTGGCCGACCTGATCGGCAACAACCGCTCGCTGCTCGAGGACACGCTCTTCCGGGTCCGCGAGCTCGAGCTGCGCCTGGGCGACGGCCCCGACGTCGTGCGGCTCGCCGGCGAGCCGCCCCAGCGGCTCGAGGTGCGCCGAAGCCAGCGATGACCGCGTGCCTGTTCGGCACGTACGTCCGCACGCACAGCGCCAACCGCCTGCTGCGGGACGCCCTCACCGGAGCGGGCTTCGCGCTCGTCGAATGTCACGAGCCGGTGTGGGAGGAGGAGGGCAACAAGCCCCGGCGCTACTTCGAGCCGCTGTCGCTCGCACGCCTCGCCGCCCGCTACACCGCCGCGGCGCGCCGGCTCGCCCGGCGCTGGCGCGCGCTCTCGGGTCCGCCGCCGCTGGTCGTGGTCGGCTTCGGCGGGCAGCTTGACGCGCTGGTCGCGCGCCGCCTGTGCCGGCCACGGGCCGCGCTCGTCTTCGCGCCGCTCGTGACGCTCAGCGAGACGCTGGTCGAGGACCGGCAGGTGTTCCCCGCCGCCGGGCTCCGGGCGCGGGCGCTCGCCGTGCTCGACCGCGCGGCCCTCGGGGCGGCCGACCTCGTCCTCGTCGACACCGCGGCTCATGCGGCGTACCTGGCTCGGCTCGGCGTTGGCCCCGAGCGCACGGCAATCTGGCACCTCGGGGCGGAGCCGGAGTTCTTCCAGCCGCGCGCCGCCACCGCCACCGAGCGGCGCGTGCTGTTCTACGGGCGCTACCTGCCGCTGCACGGGGTCGAAACGATTGTCGCGGCCGCCGCTCGGCTCGGTTCACGGGCCGAGTTCGTGCTGCTCGGCGCCGGTCCCGAGCGACGCCGCGCCGAGACGCTCGCCGCCGGGGCCCGCGCGCCGATCACGTGGCGCGATCCGGTGCCGCTCGCCGCGCTTCCCGACGAGCTCGCCGCCGCGGCGGTGGTGCTCGGCGTCTTCGGCGCCGGCGAGAAGGCGGCGATGGTGGTGCCGAACAAGGTCTACCAGGCCGCCGCGGCCGGGCGCCCGCTCGTCACGCGCGACGGGCCCGCGCTCCGCGAAGTGCTCGCGCCGGGCGAGCACTGCCTCGTCTGCCCGCCCGGCGATCCCGAGGCGCTGGCCGCAACGGTCGTTCGCCTGCTCGACGAGCCGCTCCTCGCGCAGAGCCTCGGCCGCGCGGCTCGGGCGCACATGATGCAGCGCTTCGGAGGCGCGCGGCAGGCGGCTGCCCTGCGGGCCCTGCTGGCCGATCGGCTCGGCGTCGTGCCGGCGGCGCGGCCCGTCCGGCGCGCCGCGGACGCCTGATCCGTGCCGACCGCCGCCGTCGTCGCCGGGGCCGCCGATCCGCCGCCCGCGAGGGCCTGACGCGTGCGCATCGGGATCGGCGCCGTGGCGGGCATCCTGGGTGGGCCCGCGACCTACGCACGCCAGCTCGTGCGGGCGCTGGCGCTCGCCGGCGGGCACGAGTACGTCGTGTTCACCGACCGTCCGGAGGCGTTCGACGGGCTCGACGTGGAGGTGGTGCACGTGCCGCTCCGGACGGCGTACCACCAGTTCGGCTGGGACCACGTCCGGCTCCCGCGGCTCCTCGCGGAACGCCGGGTGGATCTCTATCACGGGACCAAGAACGTGCTCCCCTGGCGGCTGCCGGCCGCCGCCGTCGTCACCGTGCACGACCTGGCGGTTTACGCCTGCCCCGAGACCTTCGCCTGGCCGCAGCGCATTCATCTGCGGCTCAGCGTGCCGCCCAGCGTGGCGCGAGCCGCGCGCGTGATCGCCGACTCGCAGCATGCCCGCGGCGACCTGATCGCCCGCTTCGCGCTCGCTCCCGAGCGCGTGGTTGCGATCCCGCTCGGGGTGGCGCCGACATCGGCGCCGGCGGCAGCCGTCGAGGCGCTGCGGCGGACGTACCGCCTCGGCTCGCACCTGGTCGCGTGCGTCGGCACGGTGCAGCCGCGCAAGCACGTCGAGCGCGTGATCGAGGCGTTCGTCACGGCCGGAGCGGCGGCGCGTGGCTGGGAGCTGGTGATCGCCGGCCGTCTGCGACCCGGGTATGTCCCACCCTGGCTCCGCGCGCTGCCGCCGGCCGTACGCTGGCTCGGCCCCCTTCCCGACGACGCGCTCGCTGCGCTCTACGCCGCGGCCGAGGTCGCGATGAGCGCGTCCGAGTACGAGGGCTTCGGGCTCACCGTCGCCGAGGCGATGGCGAGCGGCTGCGCGGTGGTGGCGGTGGACACGAGCTCCATTCCCGAGGTCGTGGGTGACGCGGGCCTGCTCGTGCCGAGCTCGGACGCATCCCTCCTCGCCGCCGCGCTCTCCCGCCTCATCGCCGAGCCGGAGACCCGGGCCGCCCTCGCCGTGCGCGGCCGGGAGCGGACCGCCCGCTTCACGTGGGAAGCGACCGCCCGGCGGACGCGTCAGGTGTACGAGGAGGCGGTGGCGCGAGG
>VBKF01000161.1 GCA_005888095.1 Deltaproteobacteria bacterium
CCGGGCCCGAAGACCGCCTTCACGCCCGCCTGCTCGAGGAATGCATGGTCCCGCGACGGGATGATCCCGCCGACGATGACGATGATGTCCCGCGCGCCCGAACGCTCGAGCTCGCGCACGAGCTGAGGCACGAGCGTCTTGTGGCCGCCCGACTGCGTGGAGATGCCGACCACGTGGACGTCGTTCTCCACCGCCTGGCGCGCGACCTCCTCCGGGGTCTGGAAGAGCGTGCCGATGTCGACGTCGAAGCCCAGGTCGGCAAACGCGGTGGCGATCACCTTGGCGCCGCGGTCGTGGCCGTCCTGGCCGATCTTGGCGACCAGGATGCGGGGCCGCCGCCCGTGCTCGACGGCGAACTGCTCGACGTCCTTGCGGAGGGCCGCCCATTCCTCGTCGCCGGCGAACTGGCGGCCGTAGACGCCCGAGATGGCGCGGATCTCGGCCCGGTACCGCCCCCAGACCTTCTCGAGCGCCTCCGAGATCTCGCCCACCGTGGCGCGCGCCCGGGCCGCGTCGATCGACAGCTCGAGCAGGTTCCCGTTTCCCGTCTCGGCCCCTCGGGTGAGCGCCTCGAGCGAGGCCCGCACCCGCGCCGCGTCCCGCGTCGCCCGGATCCGCTTCAGTCGTGCGACCTGCGCCTCGCGCACGGCCGTGTTGTCGATCTCCCGGATGTCGAGCGTCGGCTCCTCGGCGAGCTGGAATTTGTTGACGCCGACGATCACGTCCTCGCCCCGGTCGACGCGCGCCTGCCGGCGCGCGGCGGTCTCCTCGATGCGGAGCTTCGGCATGCCCGCCTCGATGGCCCGCGTCATGCCGCCCATCGCCTCGACCTCCTCGACGATGACGAGCGCCTTCCGCGCCAGCGCGTGCGTCAGCGACTCCATGAAGTAGGAGCCGCCCCACGGGTCGATGACCCGCGGGATGCCGGTCTCGAGCTGGAGGATCAGCTGGGTGTTGCGGGCGACCCGGGCCGAGGCGTCGGTCGGGAGCGCAATCGCCTCGTCGAAGGCATTGGTGTGCAGGCTCTGGGTGCCCCCGAAGACCGCCGCCATCGCCTCGATCGTCGTCCGGATCACGTTGTTGAAGGGATCCTGCTCGGTGAGGCTCGCGCCCGAGGTCTGGCAGTGCGTGCGGAGCATGAGCGAGGACTGCTGCTTCGGGCTGAAGTGCTGCTTCACGAGCGTCGCCCAGAGGAGGCGCGCGGCCCGGAGCTTCGCGACCTCCATGAAGAAGCTCATCCCGATCGCGAAGAAGAACGAGAGCCGGCCGGCGAAGGCGTCGATGTCGAGCCCGCGCGAGAGCGCGGCGCGCACGTACTCCAGGCCGTCGGCGAGCGTGAAGGCGAGCTCCAGGTCGCACGTCGCCCCGGCCTCCTGCATGTGGTAGCCGGAGATCGAGATCGAGTTGAAGCGCGGCATGTGCCGGCTGGTGTGGGCGATGATGTCGGCGACGATCCGCATCGAGGGCGTGGGCGGGTAGATGTAGGTGTTGCGGACCATGAACTCCTTCAGGATGTCGTTCTGGATCGTCCCGGTGAGCTTCTCGGGCGGCACCCCCTGCTCTTCGCCCGCCACGATGAAGCTCGCGAGCACGGGCAGCACGGCGCCGTTCATGGTCATCGACACCGAGACCCGGTCGAGCGGGACGCCGTCGAAGACGAGCTTCATGTCCTCGACCGAGTCGATCGCCACCCCCGCCTTGCCGACGTCGCCGACCACCCGCGGATGGTCGCTGTCGTAGCCACGATGGGTGGCGAGGTCGAAGGCGATCGAGAGCCCGGTCTGGCCGGCCGCCAGGTTCCGCCGGAAGAAGGCGTTGGTCTCCTCGGCGGTCGAGAAGCCGCCGTACTGGCGGATCGTCCAGGGCTGCCCGGCATACATCGTGGCACGCGGGCCGCGCAGGAACGGGAAGGCACCCGGAACGGTGTCCAGGAACTCCAGGCCCTGCACGTCGGCCGCGGTGTAGAGCGGGTTCACGTCGATCCCCTCGGGCGTGTGCCAGACCAGGCCGTCGGGGGCGGCGCCCTTGCGCTCCTTGCCGGCGAGCCTGCGCCAGAGGTCCAGGTCGGCCCGGGAGGTGCTGTCCGCCATCGGGATCTCCTTCGTCCGTCGGCGCCCCGGCCGCCCGAGGCACCAACGTCGGGTCAGATTAGCCGTTCTCACCCGTCGTTCAAATGCCCGCCAGCCCGGGCGTCATGTCTCTGGCACCGCAAACGCCACCCGGGCGCGTCTCGACGTGACGATTTGGTGGCACGACCGTTGCTGCCGCCTTCGCCCGTGTTCGCAAAGCCCGACGACTGGCAGCCGCTGACCCCGGAAGTCATTGCCGCCCTGCCCGAATCTCCCGCCGTGTTCGAGGTGTCAAACCTCGTGCGGTCCGTCCTCTACATCGACCGGGCACATGGCAAGCTGCGCGAGCGGCTGACGAGCCTCTGGCAGGACACGGCGAAGCTCCCCGTACGTCCGGGCGGTCACTATTTCCGCTACGAGCTCACCGCCCGTGAGGACGAGGCGCTCCAGAAACGCCTGGCAGCGTATCGCAAACACCACCGCGAAGCGCTGCCGCCGATCAACCACGAGGCCGAGCGGCAGATGCGTGCAGCGCCGCCCCCGAAGCGCGACGCCGAAAAGCGGCCGCGCCTGGTCGAGCGGCCTGCCGCCGACGCCGTTATCTTTTCGACTGTCCCGGCACAGGCCTGAACGGACCGCCCACGCGGCCGGGTCAGGCTCCTGACCCGCTCGACGTAGGGTTCGAACCCTCAGTCCAGGCCCCAGCGCTTTCGCTTGCGCCACAGGGTCGTCGAGTTGATCCCCAGGCGCGTGGCGGCTTCCTCGAGCGTCGCCGACTCGGCCAGGACCCGTTGTCGATGGCGGGCGAACTGGGGCTTGGGCCCACCTGGCGGCGCCCGACATCGAGGCCCACCCACCCTGCCGAAGGCCCGGCGCACGAACCGGACGACCACCGTACGGTGCCGACCGACCGATAGGCGGATGTCGCTCCCGGTCGTCGGCCGGTATATCGAACCATGGCGACTCTCGCCGTATTGGCTCTTGCCGCCCTCCTCGAGATCGGAGGGGATGCCGCGATCCGCCACGGTTTGCTACGATCCGGATGGCCGTGGCTGGCGCTCGGCGGAGCTACCTTGGTGGCCTACGGGCTCGTCGTGAACGCGAACCGGGCATTGGACTTCGGCCGGCTCATGGGACTCTACATCGCGGTGTTCTTCGTCGTGAGCCAGTTCCTGAGTTTCGTGTTCTTCGACGAACGGCCGCCTCCGAGTCTCACCCTTGGGGGCGTGCTCATCGTGTCCGGCGGCATCGTGATCCACCTCGGCGCGCGGTAGGCCCTTTCGCGCGCCGCTCAGCCAACGCTGACGGCGCCCGTGACGAGCAGCACGGCGAGGACCGCCGCGAGCGCGAGCCGGTACCAGCCGAACGGCGCCAGCCCGTGGCGGGTGAGGAAGGACACCAGCCAGCGCACGGCGAGCGCGGCGGCAACCGTCGCCACGGCGAATCCGAGCACGATCGGCAGGATGCCGAGCTGCTGGAACATCGACGGGCCGCCACCCTGGGCCGCGTGCCGCAGGTTGCCGGCGAGGTCGTGCACGCAGGCCGCGCCCAGCGTCGGCAGCCCGAGCAGGAAGGAAAACTCCGCCGCCGCCACGGCGCTCAGCCCGAGCAGCATGCCTCCCCCGATCGTCACCATCGAGCGCGACGTGCCCGGCCAGAGCGCGAGCGTCTGAAAGAGCCCGATGCCGAGCGCCGTCCGCCAGGAGATCGCCGCCACGTCGTCGCGTCCGCGGAGGCTCCGCCGGCCGAGCCAGATCATCCACAACCCGCCCGCCGCCAGCGCCGCGAGCACGGGCCAGTCGCTGAACAGGGTCGATTTGATGGCCTTGCTGAGCAGCACGCCGGCCACCGCCGCGGGGACGAAGGCGAGCGCAAGATTGCCGGCCAGCCGCAAGCCGCCGGCATCGCGTCCGAGGAGGCCCCGCACCATCTGCGCGACGCGGGACCGATAGAGGCCGAGGACGGCCAGGATGGCGCCGCCCTGGACGACGACGAGGTAGGCGTCGAGCGCGTCCTTCGTCTCCGGCCGATCCAGGTGCAGGAGCGACGAGGTGAGGATCAGATGCCCCGTCGAGCTGACCGGGAGGTACTCGGTGATGCCCTCCACCAACCCCAGCACGACCGCCTGCCACCACGTGAGCATGTCGCCCTCCTCCCCCCGCGCGAACATACCCGCAGCACGCACCAGGTGCCACTGCAGTGGGGAGATCGCGCCTGCCGCAATCTGCAAGGCAGCATTGCGAACTGCACGACGAGCGCGCTCGGCTCGGCTGAAAATTCACACCCTCGGTCCGCCACGGAACGCGGCACGAGCCCTGCAGGAACGCCTGCGTGACGCAGGGCGAAGAGAGCGCTGGCCTGTTGGCCTGGCTCGGCCTGATCGGCGGCTACGCGTGGACCGTCAGGTCTCTCGCGCGGGTGCGCCGCAGGCCAGCGGCCGGCGACGTCGCCACCGCGCGGGGGCTGCGCCTGATCGCAGCGGCGTCGCCTCGCGCGCCGCAGCCGCCGGCCGCTCGCCAGCCGGCATCGGGGAGGGTGCAGATGAGGATCACGGACCTGCTCACGAAAGAGCTCGTGCTTCCCGCGCTCGACGCGCGCGGGAGCGACGAGGTGATCGAGACGCTAGGGATGCGCGTGGCCGCCCAGCATCGCGACATCGAACGCGATCGCCTGGTGCAGGCGCTGCGCGAGCGGGAGCGGCAGGTTACGACCGCGCTGGGCGATGGCGTGGCGATTCCCCACGCGAGGCTGGCGGGCCTCGAGCGTACCGTCGCGGCGTTCGCGCGCAGCAGGACCGGCATTCAGTGGGAGTCCGTCGACGGCAAGCCGACACACCTGGTCTTCCTGCTGGCCGGGCCGGCCGACCTGCCGGGAGCCTATCTGAAGGTGCTCGCCGGCGTGTCCCGGCTCCTGAGCGACGAGCGCTGCCGTGCCCGGCTCATGGAAGCCGAGAGCGAGACCGAGCTGCTCCTCGTCCTGCGCGACGAGGAGGCTCGCGGCCACCGCGCCGTCCGCGCCGCATAACCCGCCTCCATCGTGGCCACCCCCGAATCGAAAGCCCCGGCGCCGTCCGGGCCACGGCCCCAGGTCATCGTCGTCACGACGGCGATGCTCGTCTTCATCTCCTACTGGCGCGCGGCCGCGATCGTCCTCTGCGACATGGCGTCGACGGTGTACTACATCGGCGGCATCGTCGAGCAGGCGATCGGCAAGGCGGCGCCCTGGTACATCGGGGCCGTCATGCTCTTCGCGTACGCGGTGCGCGGCGTCTACATCGAGTCCTGCGCGATGTTCGTCCGCGGCGGCGTCTACCGCGTCGTCAAGGAGGCGATGGGCGGGACGCTCGCCAAGCTCTCGGTCTCGGCCCTCATGTTCGACTACGTGCTGACCGGCCCGATCAGCGGCGTGTCGGCCGGGCAGTACATCGTCGGGCTCGCCAACGAGCTGCTCCACGTCGTCCACCTGCCGATCGCGATCCCGTCCGCCGCCGGGTCGGCCGCCATCGCCGTCGGCATCACGCTCTACTTCTGGCACCAGAACATCCTCGGCATCGAGGAGTCGAGCGACAAGGCGATGAAGATCATGGGCGTCACCACGGTGATGGTCGTCGTGATGATGCTCTGGTGCGGCGCGACGCTGTGGACCCGCGGGGCGACGCTGCCGCCCTTCGACCTCCACTTCAGCAACGAGGCCCTCGGCTGGCTCGGCGGCACGGGCTGGGAGAAGAAGATCGGGGCGCTCGGCATCCTCATCGCCTTCGGCCACTCGATCCTCGCGATGAGCGGCGAGGAGTCGCTCGCCCAGGTGAACCGGGAGATCGCCTACCCCAAGGTGCCGAACCTCATCCGTGCAGGCTTCATCATCTTCCTCTTCAGCATGCTGACGACGGGGCTTATCTCGTTCTTTGCGGTGCTGATCATCCCGGACGACGTCCGCATGAGCGCCTACAGCGACAACCTGGTCGGCGGCCTCGCGATGTACGTGGTCGGCCCGCTGTCGGTGCGTCTCGTGCTGCGTGCCTTCGTGGTCGTGGTCGGCTTCCTCATTCTGGCGGGAGCGGTGAACACCGCGATCGTCGGCTCGAACGGCGTGCTCAACCGCGTGGCCGAGGACGGCGTCCTGGCCGACTGGTTCCGGCTCCCGCACCGGCGCTACGGGACCACGCACCGGATCATCAACATGGTCGTCGGGCTGCAGATCTTCACGATCGTCGCGAGCCGCGGCAACGTCTACGCGCTCGGCGAAGCCTACGCGTTCGGTGTGGTGTGGAGCTTCGTGTTCAAGGCGCTCTCCATGGTGATGCTGCGCTTCAAGGACCGACGGCCCCGGGAGTGGCGCGTGCCGCTGAACGTTCGGGTGGGACGGTGGGAGCTCCCGGTCGGGCTGACGCTCATCTTCCTCGTGCTCCTCGCGACGGCCCTGGTGAACCTGGTCACGAAGAAGGTGGCCACGCAGTGGGGCGTCGCCTTCACGATCGTGTTCTTCGTCATCTTCTGGATCTCGGAGCACGTCCGGCGCCGGAACAGCGGCGCCGTCCAGCACCTCGAGAAATTCAACGTCCGCTACACGCCCGAGCTCGAGCCCGAGATCGTCGGGGTGCGACCGGGGTGCAAGGTCGTCCCGGTGCGTGACCCGAAGAACCTGCAGCACCTCGACCGGGCGCTCCAGGACGCCGAGACCGAGGACGCCGACGTCGTCGTGCCGACCGTGAAGGTCGAGCGCGAGCTGGTGGCCACCGGAACCAACCCGAACTTCACGCCCGACGAGCAGGCGATCTTCACGGCGGTCGTGGACCTCGCCGAGAAGCACGGCAAGACGGTGGTCCCGCTCGTGCTCACGTCGAACGACGTCTACTTCGCGATCGCCCGCACGGCGCAGGAGCTCGGCGCCCGCGAGGTCATCCTCGGCCGCTCCGGCAAGCTTGCCCCCGACGTCCAGGCGGAAGCGTTCGCGATCCGGTGGGGCGCGGTCGAGCCCAACCCGGACCGGGAGGTCAAGGTCCGCATCGTCTCGAGCCGCGAAGACCTGCGCTTCGCGGTCTGACGCCGCCACGGTGGAGCCTGCGTTGACATGCCCCGGCGGGCGGCGTAGCCGGAAATTGGAAGCGCGAACCCGGAGCACGGGGAGAGACTGGATGGACGACCCGAGTAGCGGACCAAGACCCGTGCGCCGGGACCGGCGGGATGCCGCCCCGCAGCTGAGGCGCGAGCCCCCGAGGGCGGCCTCTCCCTTTCCTGGCGCACCTCAGGCACCGGCGTCTTCAACACCGTGGACTACCAGTTCATCGCCGATCCCGGCGACAACGCCGCCCGTGGTCCGGTGTCGGTCGTCTCCCTCCGGCTCCACGTACAACAGGTCGCCGGACACGACTGAGGTGCCGCACAGCCGGCGGCGGTCGCGGGTCGTCGTTCGCCGAGGCTAGAAATCCCCCGCGGAGCCGAGGTAGTGAGACGACATGGATCTCGGACGGGTCGGCCTCTGGCATTTCCTCGACGTCTTCCCGGCGTCGATCGCGCGTGCGGCGGCGCGCGAGATCGAGCACCTCGGCTTCAAGGCCCTCTGGATTCCCGAGGCGCTCGGTCGGGAGGCATTCACGCACGCCGGGTTTCTGCTCGGCGCAACGGAGCGGCTCATCGTCGCGACCGGGATCGCGAACGTGTGGGCACGCGACGCCATGGCGATGGCGGCGGCGCAGAAGACGCTCGCCGAGGCATACCCCGGCCGCTTCCTTCTCGGCATCGGCGTGTCGCACGCGCCGCTCGTCGCGGGCATGCGCGGGCACGACTACGCGCAACCGCTCGCCTACCTCCGCCGCTACCTCGACGCCATGGACGCCGCGCCGTACATGGCCGCCGCGCCTGCCGAGCCGCCGCCGCGGGTGCTGGCGGCGCTCCATCCGAAGAGCCTCGCCCTCGCTCGTGAGCGCGCGTGGGGCTCCCACCCGTACTTCGTCCCGCCCGAGCACACGGCGCGGGCGCGCCGGGCGCTCGGCCCGGGGAAGCTCCTCGCGCCCGAGCAGATGGTCTGCCTCGAGCGGGACCCGCCCACCGCGCGGGCCATCGCCCGCCAGGCGATGCGGATCTACCTCGGGCTACCGAACTACGTTCGCAACCTGCTCTCGCTCGGCTTCACCGCCGACGACATCGCGAACGGCGGGAGCGATCGCCTCGTCGACGCAATCGTCGCGTGGGGGGGCATCGAGGCGATCGCGGCGCGTGTCAAGGCGCACCACGATGCCGGTGCGGATCATGTCTGCCTGCAAGTGCTGCGTGCGAACCCCAATGAGCTGCCGCGCGAGGAGTGGCGGGAGCTCGCCGCAGCCCTGCTGCGGTAGCGGCGCCTACGAGGCCCCTCTGTGGCCTGAGTCGATCGCGCCCCTGGTGGCGCCGCGCCACCCGAGCGCGACACGGCTCCGCCGGCGCGCCGGGTCATGCGGGCCCTGCCACCACGCCAGTCGGCCAAGCGACCGGACGCTCAGCGCGTAGCCGAGCGCGACCGCGGCGTACGCGAGGATGGCCATGCGAGCCGCCGAGCATCGGCCGTGCCACCGCAAGCGGCTCGCCAATTCGAATCCCACCTCACGGGTCCTTTGCAGACTGCACGAATCGGCCGTGCAAGATGCATCGTGGGGCTCGTGGACACCATCCGCCGGCCGTGCTTTCCTCGCCCAGCACGGTGGCCTCTCTTCGTGGCCGACTCCGCCTCCTGACCGTCAGCCTGACGGTGGCGTTCGGCGCCGCCGCCCTCCTCGCCGTCTCGCACCTGCGCGTCCTCGAGACGTCGGTCACCGAGATCCTGTCGCGGAACTACCGGAGCATCGAGGCGGCCGAGGGCATGGCGCGCGTGGTGGCCGCCCTGCGGCTGGCGGTGCGCGACGGCCGCTGCCCGAGCGCGTGCGCCGATCTGCGGAGTGCATTCGAGCGCTGGCTCGCCGTCGAGCACAGCAACTACACCGAGCCGGGCGAGCCGGAGCTGGCCGACCGCATCGATACCAAGGCGCGCGCGCTCTTCGCGAGCGCGACGGCCGGCGCGCCGATCGAGCGCCTCGAAGGCGAGGCGAACGACCTCGACCACGACCTCGACGCGCTCGTCGCGCTCAACAAGAACGCCATGTTCGCCGCGGACCGCGGCACGCGGGCGCTCGCCAACCGGCTCGTCCTCGGCGTGCTCGCGACGCTCGCCGTGCTGGCGCTGGTCGTCGCCGGCACGGGCTGGACGCTCGCCAGCGCGGTCGCCCGTCCCCTCACCGAGCTCGCGGCGCGGCTGCGCTCGGTCGGGCCGCGGGGCCCCTACCCCGCGCTCGCGCACCAGCCGCTCGCGGAGCTCGAGCAGGTGGCCGACGAGTACCGCAGGATGGCCGAGCGCCTCGAGGGGTTCGAGCAGCTGAACGTCGAGGCCGTGCTCGACGAGAAGGCGAAGACCGAGGCGGTGATCGAGAGCATCGACGACGGCCTCGTCGTCCTCGACCCGGCCGGCAGCGTGCTGCACATGAACGAGGTGGCGCGCGCGATCCTCGGCCTCGAGCAGATCGAGGTGCCAGGCGTCCCATTCGACCGGCTCGGCAGCGAGCACCCGCATTACCTGCGCCTGCGGGAGGCCGTGCGGGAGCTCCTCACGCACCCCGACCGCGAACCCGAGCGCGTCGAGCTCGCGCTCTTCCTGCGCGGGCGAGACCACTACTACGTGCTGAGACCGACGCCGCTCCGGGCGCGCGACGGGTCGCGCGCCGGCCTCATCCTGGCGCTCCAGGACGTCACCTACCTCCGCGATCAGGAAGCGCGGTTCGAGCAGCTCGTCGCCACGCTCTCGCACGAGCTCGGGAGCCCGCTCACGTCGCTGCGCATGGCGGTCGAGCTGCTCGGCCGGGACGACGCGCCCGCGCCGCGCGCGCTCGTCGACGCCGCGCAGGAGGACGTCGCGCGCCTCCAGGATCTCGCCCAGCGGCTGCTCGACCTCTCGCGGGCGCGGGCCACGAGCATCCCGCTCGAGCGGCGCAACGTCGATCTGCGCGAGGTCATCCCGCGCACGGTGAAGCTGTTCGCGCTGCAGGCCCGGGAGAAGGGCATCGCGCTCGAGTCGGCGGTCGCCGATGCCGGCCTCACCATCGCCGGCGACCCGACCAAGCTCACGTGGGCGCTCTCCAACCTGCTCGCGAACGCGCTCCGCTACACGCCCGCGGGCGGCTCGGTGCGCGTCGAGGCGGCGTCCGCGGACGGGACGGTCGTCGTCTCGGTGACCGACACCGGCGACGGTATTCCACCCGATCAGCAGGAGCGGATCTTCGAGCGCTTCGTGCAATCCGGCGAGGGCGGCAACATCGGCGCTGCCGGTCTCGGCCTCTCCATCGTGCGGGACATCGTCCAGGCGCACGGCGGGCGCATCCACGTCGAGAGCACGGTCGGCGCGGGAAGCTGCTTCACGCTCGAGCTGCCGCGCGGCTGACATGGCGTCGATCCTGATCGTCGACGACGAGAAGAACATCCGCAGCCACCTCACGACATACGTGCGCGGGCTCGGCCACACGGCGGAGGCGACGGCCGACGCGCCGGCGGCGCTCGCGGCCCTCGGCCGGAGCGAGTTCGACGTCGTCTTCTCGGACGTCCGCATGGCCGGGATGGACGGGCTCGCGCTGCTGCACGAGATCCGCCGCCGGCGGCCGGAAGCCGTGGTCGTGCTGATGACGGCGTACGCCACCGTGGCGCAGGCCGTCGAAGCGATGCGCGCCGGCGCCTACGACTATCTCGTGAAGCCCTTCTCGCTCGAGCAGGTGGGCCTTCTCCTCGCCCGCGTGCTCGAGGTGCAGACGCTCAAGCGCGAGAACCGCACGCTCCGGCGCGCCCTCGACGAGCCCGTGCTGCTCGACTCGGCGAGCCCGCTCATGCAACGGGCGCTCGATACGGCCCGGCAGGCGGCCGGCTCCGACGTCACCGTGCTGCTCACCGGCGAGAGCGGCACGGGGAAGAACGTGCTGGCGTCCGCCATCCACGCCTGGAGCCCGCGGCAGCGAGGCGCCTTCGTCACGGTCGCCTGCACGACGCTCGCCGAGCACCTGCTCGAGAGCGAGCTCTTCGGCCACGTGAAGGGCGCTTTCACCGGCGCGTGGAAGGACAAGCCCGGCCGGCTCGAGGCGGCGGAGCACGGGACGGTCTTCCTCGACGAGGTGGGCGATCTGCCGCTCGAGCTCCAGGGCAAGCTGCTGCGCTTCCTCGAGCAGCATCGCTTCGAGCGCGTCGGCGGCAGCGACACCATCGAGGTGGACGCCCGCGTGCTCGCCGCCACCCACCGCGACCTCGAGGCCGAGGTCGCCGCCGGGCGCTTCCGCGAGGACCTCTTCTTTCGCTTGAACGTCATCACGATCAGGCTTCCCGCGCTGCGCGAGCACCTCGAGGACCTGCCGGCGCTGACCGACCACGTGCTGACGACGCTCTGCACCCGCCACCGGCGGCCGGCGCTGCGCCTCGCGCCCGAGGCCCGGCGCGCGCTGCACGCGTACCGCTGGCCCGGCAACGTGCGGGAGCTCGTGAACGCGCTCGAGCGGGCCGTCGTCCTCGCGCGGGGCGACGTCATCCAGGGCGACGACCTTCCCGACCGGCTCCTCGCCCCGGACGCGGGGAGCGCGACGGGCGAGGCATCTCCGGCCACGCCGCTGTCTCTCCAGGAGCTCGAGCGGCGCCACATCGAGCAGGTGCTCGCCGATGCCGCGAGCCTCGAGGAGGCCGCGGCGCGCCTCGGCATCAACGTGACGACGCTCTGGCGCAAGCGCAAGCGCTACGGCATCGACTAGATCAGCGAGGGGCTCCCGCCCCTCGCCCCGTCGGGCGAAGCCCGCCGGGTCCTCACTCCCCGCTCGCTTCGCTCGGCCGCGCGCGCGGCGCGCGCGGAGATTCCATCTCGAGTCGCCCTCCTAGTCGTTGACCCAGCACCGCGGCTTCCCCTAATCTCGCTCCGCAGGAGGTGTTCCATGGCCCAAGGCGCAAGACCCGTCGAGGAGCCGCTCGTCCGGCGCACGATCGAGATCCGCAGTCCCGCCACCGGCGCGCGTGTCGCCGAGTACCCGATCGCCGACCGCGACGCCGTCGCGGCCGCAGTCGCCCGCGCGCGCGAGGCGCAGGCTCGCTGGGTGGCGCTCGACTTCGTGGAGCGGGCCCGCATCCTCAGGCGGGTGCGCGACGCCTTCATCGACGGCAAGGAGCGCATCGCGGATGTCGTCTCGGGCGAGACCGGCAAGCCGCGGCACGACGTCTTCACCAACGAGCTCCTGATCGTCTGCGACGGGATCGGCTTCTGGGCCAAGCGGGCCGCGCGCTACCTCGCCGACGACAAGGCGCGGCCGCACCTGATGAAGACCAAGCGCGCCTACACGAGCTATCACCCGCACGGCGTGGTCGGCGTCATCGGGCCCTGGAACTTCCCCTTCAGTTTGACCATCGGCGAGGCGATCCCGGCGCTCATGGCCGGCAACGCGGTGATCCTGAAGCCGTCGGAGGTGACGCCCGGGAGCGCGCTCGTCGGCTGCGAGCTGGCCGAGGCGGCAGGGCTGCCGCCGGGCCTCCTGCAGGCGGTCGTCGGCTACGGCGAGACGGGCCAGCACCTGATCGACCTCGCCGACATGATCTGTTTCACGGGGAGCGTGGAGACCGGCCGAAAAGTGGCGGCGCGCTGCGGGCAGCTGCTCAAGCCGACGACCCTCGAGCTCGGCGGCAAGGACCCGATGATCGTGCTCGGCGACGCGAACCTCGAGCGCGCCGCGAATGCCTGCGTCTACGGCGGCCTCGTCAACGCGGGCCAGGTCTGCATCTCGGTCGAGCGGGTCTACGTCGAGGAGCCCGTCTACGACGACTTCGTCCGGAAGGTCGTCGACAAGGTGAAGCACGTGCGCCAGGGGCCGCCCGACGCGGGCGTGGTCGAGGTCGGCTCCATGACCTTCCCGCCCCAGATCGAGAAGGTCGAGCGCCACGTGCAGGACGCGGTCGCGCGCGGCGCCCGCGTGCTCGCCGGCGGCCAGCGCCGCACGGACCTGCCGGGCCTGTTCTTCGAGCCGACCGTGCTGGTCGACGTGACGCACGACATGGAGGTCATGCGCGACGAGACCTTCGGGCCCGTGATCCCGATCATGCGCGTCAAGGACGAGGAGGAGGCCGTCCGTCTCGCCAACGACTCGCGCTACGGCCTGGACGCCAGCGTGTGGACGAAGGACCTCGAGCGCGGCGCGCGCATCGCCCGCCGCATCCAGTCGGGCGCCGTCTGCGTGAACGACGTCATGGTGAACTTCGCCGTCACCGAGGTCCCGATGGGCGGCGTCAAGGAGAGCGGCGTCGGCCACCGCCACGGCCCCGACGGCATCCGCAAGTACTGCGTCAAGCAGGCCGTCGTGATCGACCGCTTCGGGATGAACAGCGAGATCAACTGGTGGCCGATCACGCCGACCAAGGTGCGGCTCTTCCGCCGCGCGCTCGACCTCTTCGGCTCGGGCTGGCGCCGGAAGCTCCTGGGGGCGCCAGCGCGGACGTAGGATCACGCGGTCAGCACCGCCTGCGTCTGCGTCACCTGCGCCACGCGGCGCCCGTCCGCGTCGCTGAGGTCCGTCTGCACCACGATCACCCGCCGCCCGACGTGCAGGGGCCGGGTGACGCCCTCCACGTGGCCGCCGCGCACGGCGCGGAAGAAGTTCGTCTTCGACTCGATCGTCGTCGTGCCGGCGCCGGCCGGGAGGTTCAGGAAGGCGCAGATCGCGCCCAGCGTGTCGCCGAGCGCCATGAGTACCGCGCCGTGGAGCACGCCGCCCGTCGTGCAGCGCTCCGGCGCCCACAGTAGGCGCCCGCGCACCTCCTCGGGCACGGCCGCCGTCACCTCGACGCCGAGCGCGACGGCGAAGGGCATCGACTGGGCGAGCGCCTGCGGATCGACCGACATGCGGGGTCGCTATCACGAACGCGTCGCCGCGCGCTACGCGGGATGGAGGCAGCGCCGCCGGCGCATCGCGTCCGTCGTCCCGGGCGGCGGCACGCGCGGGCGCACGCCGAGCCCGAACTCCCCCGCGCGCCGGAGCAGCAGCGACGACGCCCGCTCGGCCAGCGCGGCGATCGTGAGCGAGGGGTTGACGCAGAGGGAGGTCGGCACGGACGAGGCGTCGGTCACGAAGAGGCCCGGATGGCCGCGCAGCTCGTGCTGGTCGTCGAGCGCCGAGGTGGCGGGATCGTCGCCCATGCGGCAGGAGGCGAGCGGGTGGGCGCTCTGCACGTTCGGCGTCCCCTTCCAGAGGAGATGGCGGGCGAGGCCGTCCTTCTCGACGACGGTCTTCATCGCGGCATCCGAGGCGTCCCAGCCGCGCTGCGTCTCGGGCGCGGTGTGGAAGGCGAGCTGCCCCAGGCCCGCCGCCGGCGCGATGCGGACGAAGTTGCCCGACGGCGGCGGCGCGCCGAAGACACCCTCGTTGGCGTCCTCGGTCATGGCGAGCACGGTGAGCCACGATCGCCAGCGGGCCGTGAGCGCCTTCTTGTCGACGCCGAACCAGACCGGCGCCGCGTCGACGCCGTCCTCCGGCAGGATGTTCGTGATCGGCGGGAAGTAGATCTGCTGGAGGGAGAAGCGCGTGAACTCGGCCGCGCTCGGGTCGAGGTAGTCGAACGTCATCGAGCCGATCGGCTTGCCGATGGCGTAGCCCTCGTAGGCGACGCCCGGCGCCCGTTCCAGGCCGAGCAGCTCGGTCACCTTGCCCTCGTCGAGGAGCGCCAGGGTCACGCGGTCGCCGTTCGGCGAGAAGTAGCGGCCGACGGCGGCCGGCATGCCGCCAAGGGCGGCCGCCGAGCGCTGCAGGATCACCGGCGTCCCCATCGCCCCGGCGGCGAGGATCACGAGCTTCGCCTCGATCGTGCCGCTCCCCGTCGCAACCCGGTAGTCGTCCGGGTCGAGCACGAGGTAGGAGACGGCATAGCGATAGCCCGACGTGGACGCCGGGCCGATCGACTGCACCTCGTGCAGCGGCCGGATGTCGGTGCCGCACGCCTCGGCCGCCGGCAGGTAGTTGAGCAGCATGGACCGCTTGGCGCCGAAGCGGCAGCCGTTGACCATCCAGTTGCAGTTCGTGCAGCGCGCGAGGTCGACGGCGACCGGCACGGGGTTACAGGTGTGTCCGGCGCGCGCGCAGGCCGCCGCCCACACGCCGCCGGGATAGGGCACGTCGTCCCAGCTCTGCTGGCTGACCGGCAGCGTCCGCTCGACGCGCCGGTACCACGGGTTGAGCGCTCGCCGGCTGATCGACGCCGGCCAGAGACGGCGGCCGAGCGTGCCGGTCCGCTCGAACACGAAGCTCGGTGCCCGGAGCGAGGCCGCGAAATAGATCACGCTCGAGCCGCCGACGCAGTTGCCGGCGATCACGTCCACGCCGTCGCCCCGGATGTCGTCGACGATGCGGGTGAAGGTGCCGAGCTGGAGGTTGTGGGTGAAGTCCTCGGTCGCGAGCCGCGGACCGCGCTCGAGCATCACCACCCCGGCCCCGCCCGCGGCGAGATAGTAGCCGGGGATGGCGCCCCCGAAGCCGGTCCCGATGACGACGACGTCGGTGGTCTCGACCGCCATCAGGGCGGGCTGCCCTTGCCCGTCGTCCGCGCGTGCTTGGTCGCCAGCGCCCGGCGGTAGGAGAACGCCGGGAAGCGCCAGAGGCCGTCGGCATCGGGCGCCGGGAAGCCGATGGCGGCGAGGCCCGGATGCCCGTCGCGCACGGCCTCGGCGGTCGGGAGATGGCCGGCGGTGTGGTAGGCGAGGAAGACGAGTGCGGCGAGCGCGAAGTAGGCGAGCTGCTCGTCTCCGGTCATCTCGTCGAGCAGCTCGACGAGGAGCGCCGTGCGGTCGGCGAAGCCGAGCGAGACGAGCGGCGGCACGGTCGGGTCGAGCAGGATCCCGTGATCCGCCGCATAGGCGGTCGCCCGCGCGTTCAGCGCGGCCGCGAACCCGGGCAAGGCCGGCGCAACGCCCGCCGGCGGAAAGTTCATCAGGTCGATCGCGCCGGCCTGCACCGCCCCCGCTCCCGTGTCCGCCCCGGCGATCGCGCGGTCGAGCGGCGAGCGCTTGGCACCCGGGATGAGCGTGTCCGAGAACGCCTCGAGCGTCGGGGTGATGGACGGGTCGCCCGGCGGGACCTGGGCGAAGGCCGCCGGGGCCCGCACCGGCCATGGCGCGAGCCGCCACGCGGCCGCGGCGGCGGCCGCCGCCTTGAGGAGCTGGCGCCGCGTCATGGCGAAGGTCTCGCCGACGGGCCGGCTCACGAGCAGCCGCTCGCGCCGCACGCGTCGCAGCAGCTCGCCGCGGCGCCGACGCAGGCGCGTCCGCCCCGCGGCGCGCGGCAGGACGCCGAGCGCTTGATCGCGCACGTCGTCGAGCCGGTGGCCGACGTCCGGCAGCAGGTGACATGGTCCGCCCGACCGCAGGTCGAGCGTGACGCGCAGCGCTCGACGTTGGGCCTGCACGCCGCGGGAAGCTGGCCTCCCTCGACCTCGTCGCCGGCGACGCGCGCGACGCACGCCACGTACTGGCGGTGCGTCGGCGCCGTCGTGCAGTCGCAGGCGGCGTCGGCGTCGGAGCGGGCATTCGCGACGGCGCAGGCATCGCCCGGGTCGCCGCCGCAGGCGAGTGGCGTCTCCGCCGCCGCGCACCAGGGCTCGCGGAACCCGAGGCAGAACGTCGCGCCCCCTCCCCCGCCCGCGCCCTCGCCGTAGCGCCGGATCACCATCGCCAGGTCGGGATCGAGAGGGGCGATCAGGTCGGCCGCCTGGTCGGGTCCGGCTGGCTGGTCGCCGATGGCGAAGTTCCGCAGCCGCGCCGCGCCCGTGCCGTTGCCCTTGTCGAACCAGTAGCTGCCGTCCCAGTGGACGATCGCGGTGGTGTCCGGCGCCACCTGCACGCTCCAGTGGTCCTGCTGCCAGTAGCGGCACTTCGGCACCGCGACCGCGAAGCGCGCCGGCTCGGCGGCGAGGAAGCGGATGGCGCCGCCGTCGGTGGCCGTGATGTCGCGCTTGTCGTACTCGACGCAGAGCGGGTCGTCCGGGAGCCCGCCCGGCGGCGGTGCCTCGCCCTCCGCGAAGTGGTGGAAGGTGCACTGCGCCGCAAAGAGCGGGTCGGTGTACGGCGTCACCGGATCGGCGCGAACGCCGGATACGGCTCCCAGGACCATCGCCAGGACGGGGAGCGCCGCTCGCCTCACGGACCACCTCCACGCGGGACGTCAATTCGCCGCGGGCGATAAGTCGTCCGGTCCGCAAGCCCGGGTCAAGCCGCGCGCGCCCGAGAAAGCGAGAAATCTCTGGGGACTTTGGCTGGCCTGCGGACGGGAGACCCGGTGGCTGGCCGCGGGCGGCTCGGGACCGCCGTCCGTGTCGGTCAGTGGAGGAAGCGCGGCCGGCTCTCGGCCTGCCCGGCAGCCGCCAGCACGCCCGGCAGGAACACGCGGAACTCGCTGCCGACGCCGGGCTCGCTGCGGGCCGTGACCTCGCCGCCGAGGAGCCGCACGCAGCGTCCGATGAGCGTCAGGCCGATGCCCAGGCCGTTGTAGCGGCGCGTCGTCGAGCTGTCAGCCTGCGCGAACAGGTCGAAGACCTGCTGCAGACGCTCGGGCGCGATGCCGACGCCGGTGTCGCGCACCGTGATGGTGACCGCGTCCCCCTCACCGGGGCGGACCGCGATCAGGACCTCACCGCGCGACGTGAACTTGAGGGCGTTGCCGACCAGGTGGAAGAGGACCCGGCGCACGAGGTCGCCGTCGACCTGGATGCTCGCGGCCCTGGGGTCGATGTCGATCCGCACCTGCACCTGCTCGGGCTCCGGATGACCGGGGATCATCGCCAGCACCTGCTCGAGCAGCCGCTCGGTACGCACCCGCTCGGAGCGCACGAGGACGCGGTCGGCCTCGAGCTGCACGAAGAAGAGGATGTCGTCGATGAGCGTATTCAGGTGTCGCGTGCTGCCGAGCACGCGGTCGAGGAAGCCCGAATGCTCGTCGCTCACCGGCCCGCCCACCCCTTCTCGCATGAGGGAGGCATAGCCGAGGATCGCGTTCAGCGGGGTGCGCAGCTCGTGCGAGACCATGCCGAGGAACTCCGTCTTCACGCGGTTCGAGCAGCTGAGCTCGTCGGTCAGCCGGGCGATGCGCTCCTCGCGCGAGCGCAGCGTCTCGTCCTTGGCGGAGGCCACCCGGCGGCTGAGGCCGAGCTCGCTCTCGAGCTTGCCGCACAGCCGTTCGACCGCCTCGCGGCTGCGGGCCGCGCCGAGCGCCTGGCCGACGATCTCGGCCACCAGGGCGAGCGCGTGGCTGCGGGCGAAGGCCTGGGTCGGCGCGGTGATGGAGTGCAGCACGAGCGCCCCGCCCGGGTCGCCGGCGACGGAGAACGGCAGCACGAGGAACCCTTCGTCCGCGAGCTCGGCCGGGGCGACGGCGACGAAGCCGCCGTCCGACACGCGGCGGAAGCACGCCGGCTCGACGCCGGTCCCGAGGAGCTGCGCCAGCAGAAGCCAGCGGCCCTCGTCGAGATCGCCCGCGCCGCCACCCAGCCGCTGCGACTGCGTCGCGAAGCCCGCGAGCGCGAGCTCGCCCTCGGGCCCGTCGGCGAGCACGATGGCGCAGGTCTCGAACCCGAGCTGGCGCACCAGGACCTCGGCGATCTCCTGCCCGCACACCCGCAGACCGTGGCCGCGCGCCAGCACGCCGAGCACGAGCTTGATGGTCGAGAGGTAGAGGACGGCGTCGTCCCGTTGCTCCTCGACCTCGGCGAGGGCGCGGCGCGTCCGCTCGTCCGGCATCCCCTCTCAGCCCTCCGCCCGGCCGAGTGTCTCGAGCGCGCCGTCCTCGGCAAGGGCGGCGATCACCGCCTGCCAGAGCTCGGGCGTCACCCCGCGGGGTGCCTCGCGCTCGAGCGCTCCCGCCGCCTCCGGGCGAAGACGTCCCGCCGCGACATCCGTCACGGGGACGAGCCGGTTCGCGATGGCGACGAGATTGGTGGTCCCCGGACGGTCCGGCGTCGCATGGTGCAGGCGCGCCGTCTCGACGATCGAGGGCGGAAGCCCCCAGGCCTCGAGGAGCCAGCCGCCGACCTCGGCGTGATGCACGCCGAACGCCTCCTGCTCGGCGTCGACGATCGACCGGGTGTCGTCGACGCCGGCGGCCGCGGTCCAGTAGGCATCCTTGAAGCGCGTCGCGAGCACCAGTCGTCCGACGTCGTGCAGGAGACCGGCGGTGAACGCCTCGTCGGGGTCGCCCGCGCACAGCTTCGCGCCGAGGACCTTGCTCGCGACCGCCACCATGACGGCGTGCGTCCAGAGCTCTTCGAGGTGCGCGGGCGGGATGCCGTGCGCGATGGTGTCCCAGACCTTCACGCCGAGCGCGAGGTTCCGGACGGTGGAGAAGCCGAGCAGCATGACGGCGCGCGGAATGGTCGCCACCCGTCGCGATTGGCCGAAGAAGGCGCTGTTCGCGAGCCGGAGCATCTTGCCGGTGAGCGCCTGGTCGTGCTCGATGAGGACGACGAGCTCGCGCGTGCTGGAATCCTCTCGCTCGACGAGCCCGAGGACCTGCGAGAGCACGGCCGGGATGGTGGGCAGGTTCTTGCGGCCGATCACCTCGGCGCGGAACCGCTGGAGCCCCCCCCGGTCGAGCGGTCCCTTCGACCCCGCATCCGCTGCAGCGTCACCCATGCTCGGCCTCCCGCCTTCGGGTTATCGGCCTGACGGTTGCGGATCTTGAGCCACCGGGCGTCAAGGATCTGGTCCCCGCGTCGCGCGTGCGCCGGTCCGCTCGCCGGGCGGCGGGCCAATCGGCACGCGCCGACCTGGCACGGTTACTGCGACCGCCCGGCACCGGCCCATCGTCCGGGCCCGCATGTCGCACGCCCCGATCACCACGCTCCTCCTCACCACCCTGGCTCGGCAGCTTGCCCTTCCTGCTGCAGTTCATCCAGCCGCGAGCGGTGTCCCCCCCGAGGCCAGGCGCCTCCTCGCCTGCCAGGCGGACGTGGGCCGAGCCGCTCGGCGGCTCCTGGTGCGCAGGGACCTCGCGATCGTGCGCTGCCTCGACCTTGCGCTCCGCTGCCCCGGAGCGCTCGCCGGTACGCCGACGAGCGCCAACGACGCGTGCTTTGCGGCCGCCGCCGCAGGCTGCGCCGCCGCGCTCGCCCGGGCCGGCACCGCCGAGCGCCCCGTCGAGGACATGGGGCCGCGCTGCACGGTGGCCGGACGGACCTCCATATCTCCCCAGGCCTTCCTCGGCGACGACGGGCTGGCCCTCGAGCGCGACGCCCCCTTCTGCCCGGACCTGGGGACCGCGAGTCCCGCCGATGCCTCGCGCTGCCAGAGCCTCGCCCTCGCCTGCCAGGTCGACGCCGCCGTCCGGGCGTCGGTGCCTCGCGCGGCGGAGCTCCTCGGCCGGATCGGAATCGCGTTGGATGAAGACGGCCGCTGCCTGGGGTCCCCGGCGTGCGGCAACGGCGAGATCGACGGCGACGAGGAGTGCGACGATGGGGCCGACAACTCCGACGTCCTCCCCGACCACTGCCGGACCGACTGCACCGAGCCGCGCTGCGGGGACGGCGTGGTCGACTCGGACGAGGAGTGCGACGACGGGAACCAGACGGACGGCGACGGCTGCGCCGCCGATTGCACCGTCGAGCCCGGGGTGTGCGGCAACGGCGTCGTCGACGACGACGAGGAGTGCGACGACGGCGCCGCCAACTCCGATATCCTCCCGGACCACTGCCGCACCGACTGCACCGCGCCGAGCTGTGGCGACGGCGTCGTCGATCCGGCTCACGGCGAGACCTGCGAGCCCCCCGCCACCCTCCTGTGCACGGCCGATTGCCGCTCGCGGCTGCCGTTTCCTCCGGGCCCACTTCGAGCGCGTGCTGGCGGGCCCGACGATCTCGCGCGCTGCCAGCAGGGAATCGCGGGCGAGGCGGCGCGGTTCTTCCGCGACAGCCGCCGGCTCGTCGAGCGCTGCGTCATGGGCGCCACCCGCTGCGTCGTCGGCGGAGGGGACGCCTGCCTCGCGCGTGCCAGTG
This sequence comes from Deltaproteobacteria bacterium, assembly GCA_005888095.1. GTDB lineage: Bacteria > Desulfobacterota > Binatia > DP-6 > DP-6 > DP-3. Next base: position 21,110 of record VBKF01000161.1, read on the forward strand.
CCCGATGCGTCGCCGCAGCCACCCGGCGCGATACGCTCCGCGCGCGTGCCGTCCCGCGCCTCGGGAGCGCGTGCGGGGCGCTCTCCGTCGACCGCCTCCTCGACGCGCTCGCCTTCGCGGACACGGCCAGCGCCTGCCCGCTTCCCGGGAGCGGTCCTCCCACCCCCGCCGACCTCCTGGGTTGCGTGCTCGACCAGATCCAGTGCGTGGCCCAGAAATCGGTGGCGCTGACGGTCCCCCGCGCCTACGAGTTCCTCTCCACCCTCGACCTCGATCCCGACGCGCTCTACCCCTGCGTCCCCGACCTCGGGGACGAGTGATCAGGGCAGCGCCGCGACGGCACGCAGCGGTCCGCCGCTGCCGCCGCCGATCTTCATCGGCAGCCCGATGAAGACGGCGCCCGTCGGCGGCAGGGCGGCGAGGCCCGCCAGGTTCTCGAAGATCGGCACGTTCGCGTTGGTGAGCGCCCGGTGCGCCCGGAAGTCGCGCGACGGTCCCCGGTCGATCGAGGCGGTGTCGATGCCGATCGCGTGGATGCGCCGGGCCGTCGTCAGCCAGGCGGCGGTGTCGGGCGCGACGCCGGGGAAGTGGAGGTGCGCGGTGTCGCCCGGGACCACGGTCCCGAGGTAGCGCGCCGGATCGTCCCAGTAACGATCCCAGCCGCTGCGCACGAGGACGATCGCGCCGTCGGGGATGCGGCCGGCGCGGCGCTCGAAGGCGTGGAGGTCGTCGAGCGTGAGGAGCGCATCGGGATCGCGGGCCGCCTTCGCCGTGATGTCGACGACCACTGCGGCGCCGACGAGCCGGTCGAGCGGCACCTCGTCCGCCGTCCAGCGGTCCCGGGCGAAGTGGATCGGCGCGTCGAGATGCGTGCCGCCGTGCTCGGCCGCGCAGAAGTTGTTGGCGGCGTACCAGTAGCCGCCCTCGGTCATGCCGTGCGCCACGGGCTCGAGCGTGAAGTGCCGGGCGGTCGGCCAGTAGATGGTCCGGCTGTCGAAGGGATGGGTCAGGTCGACGAGCCGCGCCGCCGAGAGATCGAGGGCGGCGGCGGGGGCTGCGAGGCCGAGCGTGAGCAGGACTCGGCCGATCAAAACCCTCATCTGGACCCTCATCTGGACCCTCATCTGGTGGCTCATCTGGTCTCCTCACCCCTCCGGGTGGAGGCGCTCGGCAAGCTCGCGGAGCGCCGGAGTGACGCCCACGCGGTGGGCGTCGGCGTGCTCGAGCCGGCGTACGCCGGGGGGCAGCGCCTCGACCTGCGCGCGAGCGCGCGCACGGATCTCGGAGAGCGCGGGCAGCGGGGCGCACGGCTCGCCCCCACGGATCACGGCAGTGAGCAGCGGCTCCCCCGCCGGCGTCTCGGTCGCGAGCGCGACGACGTCCTCGCTGAAGCGTCCGTCGCGGCCCCGCCGGCGGTAGACCTGCTTCGGCTCGGGGTACGTCCCCTTCTCCGCGCCGAGCTTCCGGACTGCCCGGTGCTCGCCGCCGGCCTCGACGGCGACCAGCTTGTAGACTCCGCCGAGCGCCGGGACGTCGCGCGAGGTCGCGAGGTCGGTGCCGACGCCGTAGAGGTCGATGGGTGCGCCGGCCGCGGCGAGGGCGGCGATCCGCTCCTCGTTGAGGTCGCCGCTGGCGACGATCAGGGTGTGCGCCAGACCGGCGGTGTCGAGGATCTCGCGCACCGCGCGGCTGAGCGCGAGGAGGTCACCGCCGTCCAGGCGGACGCCGCGGACCGCGGGGCCGAGCGCGGCCGCGCGGCGCGCGCCCTCGAGCGTGTCGTAGGTGTCGATCAGGAGCATCGCATGCTCGGGGAACGTCCCGACGAAGGCGCGAAAGGCGTCGGTCTCGTGCGCGAAGGCCATGATGAAGCTGTGGGCCGCCGTGCCGTAGACCGGGACGTCGAACATCTGCCCCGCGAGGGTGTTCGACGTACCGATGCAGCCGCCGATGAGCGCGGCGCGCGCGCCGAAGAGCGCGGCGTGGAAGCCGTGCGCGCGGCGCGCCCCGAACTCGATCACGCCCTTGCCCGCCGCCGCCTCGACCACGCGAGCCGCCTTGGTGGCGATGAGCGTCTGATGGTTGATGGTGGCGAGGAGGAACGTCTCGACGAGCTGCCCCTCGATGATCGGCGCGCGCACCTGCACCAGGGGCTCACCGGCGAAGACGACGGTGCCTTCGGGTATCGCGTGCACGTCGCCGCTGAAGCGGAACGCCGCCAGGTAGTCCCAGAAGCCGCCGCTCACGTGGGAGAAGACCGGCAGCGCGCGCAGGTAGTCGATGCTCCGGCCGTCGAAGCGGACGGCGACGAGATACTCGATCGCCTGCTCGAGGCCGGCCAGGAGGAGGAAGCCCCGATTCGGCGGCAGGCTGCGGACGAACAGCTCGAAGGTTCCGACGGCCTCGGCCATGCCGGCCTCGAAGTAGGCCGCGCCCATGGTGAGCTCGTAGAGGTCGGTTGCCAACCCGCAGCGGCCGGGCTCGTCCAATGCTCCGAGCGTGCGCATCCCCGTCGCGGTCATGCATCAACCAACTGCCCCGCGCGATGCAAGACCGGAAGGGGGCCGCCGCGGCGACCCCGCAGGCCCGCGCGCGCGAGCAGCTGCGGGGGCCGCGCAACGCCCGGTCAGGGATAGACCAGCGCCGTCTTCTTCGCCCGCAGCTCCATCGTCGACTGCGAGCACTGGTTCCCCACGCGCACCGTGATGCGGACGTTCGTCCCCTCGACGGCCCGATCCGGGAGCTTGCGGCTGATGGCGCGGAAGACCACCCGGCCGTTCCGCCGCTTGACGAAGCGGCCGTCCCGGAGGCCCCCCGCGAACGCCCCGTCCTTGTCGCAGAAGCTGAAGCGGCGCGGGGTCGGGCGCATCCAGTGGCCGGCCGGGACGGTCGCGCAGACGACCTGTCCGGTGCCGTCGGCGATCTGCACCGAGGTGTCGTCGCGCGTCGGGTCGAAGCCGGCCGGCGTGAACTGGGAGTAGATCGCCTTCACCCGCATCCGGTTGCGCCCCTTCGCCGCCGGCCGCTTCAGCATGACGCGCTTGGGCGTCAGGGCGAGGAGCTGCTCGCAGCAGTCCGGGTCCTCCCAGTCGACCAGCCCGTCGCCGTCGTTGTCGATGCAGTCGCCGCAGATCTCGACCGGCTTGACCGGCGGGCGGCAGTCGGCGATCACCATGTGCGCGCACACGCCCGCCGAGCAGCTGTCGCCCGTGCACGGATCGTGGTCGTCGCAGTCGCCCGCCGTGGTGCAGGGCCGCTGGCAGCCCGGAATCGTCTCGTGGCTGCAGCCGCCCTCGCCGTGGCAAGTGTCGGTGGTGCAGGCGTTGCCGTCGTCGCAGAGGCCGTCGCCGTCGACATGCCCGTCGCAGTCGTTGTCGACGCCGTCGCAGGTCTCGCGAACCGCGCGATCGACGCCGAAGGTCCCGCTGTAGGTGACCGGCGGCGCGTTCGTGGCCGACGCGGTGATCGACTCCGTGAAACCGTCGTCGCCGCAGCCGGGTTGCGCGTCGGCCGAGAGCTCGATCGTCACCGTCGACCCGGCCGGCATCAGCGGGACGCTCACCTTCAGGGGATTCACGGACTCGACGATCGCATCGTCGGACGACACCGCCAGCGAGGGATCCCCCATGTAGCCCGGGAGCGCGGCCCCCTCGATGGCGACCGCCTTGGCGGGGGCCGGACCGTCGTTGTGCACGGTGATCGAGTAGACCACCGGGGTCGTGACGTTGACCGCGGCGCTCTCGGGCGTGAGCGTCGCGTCGATCGAGAGGGTGCCGCTCGGCAGAAAGGCGGCGCCCCCGAGGAAGCCACAGTCGAAGTGGTCCTTGTTGAAGCTGTTGACGTTCGACGACGTCGCCGGCGCGAAGAGCGAGCTGGCGAGATCGCCGGCGTCGGCGATCACGCCGTTCGCGACGAGCACGTTGATCGGCATCGCGAAGTCGAGGAAGTAGTCTGGGGTTCCGCCGAACGCGGACCCGTCGCCGGTCGGAACCGCCCGCACGAGGGGAGTCGCGTTGACGGTCGACCCGTTGGCCGCGTTGACCCCCTGGGCGAAGACGCGGACCTCGGCGCCGTCGTTGAAGTTCGGTGAGAAGCTCAGGTCCTTGGCCGATGTGTTGGCCCAGAGCTCGAGGCTGTCGGACTTGCCGTTCACCGCGATCTCGTACTGGTACTGCTTCGGGTTCCCCGACGGCACCTGCATGAGCGCGGACCAGATGTTCTCGACAAAGCCGCCCTTCGACGTCGGATCGGAGTCGAGGCGGTACCGGAAGTAGAGGTACTTCGCGTCGTAGGCGTAGTACGTGGCGGGATGCGACGGGTCCCCGACCAGGTCCGCCGACGACGGGCTCTCGTCTCCCGCGGGGTCGCCGCCGGGGGCGCAGTCGAGAGCCGCCCAGCGAACGGCGCCGAAATCAGGGTCCCCGGCCGCGCCCGCCGCGGTCGCTCCGAGGACGACGAGTGCAACCAGGCCAAAGCAGGCCGTGCGAAGACCCTGCGCGCGATTCGATCGCTTCACGATACACCCCTCCCGCAAAACAGCCGACCGTGTCGGTGTGGATTTGGCGGGGGGACAGTCCAATCTCCGTGCCGGACCTGTCGAACCGGCGTCGCAGCGGCACGTTTTCGCCGCTCCCTGGAGCGACGCGCTCGCAGTGGGCTGCGAAATATCTAGCCTTCAGGACAGACGCCAAAGCACGCGCCCGGGATGGCTCCGTGTCCTCCCCTCCGCAGGCGCTTCGGTGCCTCGCATGCGCACCGCCCCGGCGGCGCGCCGCTCCGGCGTGGCGCGGCTGCACGAATGCCTGGCCCGTCTCGCAAACCGGCAAGCGCGCCGGGGCGGCGGGCCCTCAGGGCGGGCAGCTCGCCGGCGGCGGGGTCCTCGGCTGGGCGTTGAACCGGTCGAGCGCGTCGTTCGCCGCCGTGGAGGGCGGATTGCCGCTCGCCTTGGCGGGGGCGTTCGCACACCAGGTCCTCGTCCCCACGGTCAGGCGAACGGCAACGCTGCCCTGCGGCGGCTGGTCGAGCCTGTAGGTCCAGTTCGAGTGCCCGCCGCGGACCGTGATCCGGTCCGACTTCACGATGACGCTGGAGATGGGCCCGTCGGGGTCGCGGCTGCTGAAGCGCCAGCCGAGGAAGCTCGTGGCCCCGCCGATGCGCGACCACCCCGAAGGGGGCAGCGACACCGTCACCGCCTGGCCCGTGCCCGCAGAGTCGGAGACGGTCAGCGACCCGCCGGCGGCCGTCGGGTCGCCGCTGGAGCCGGGCAGCGAGGGGACGATCCGGTTGGCGGCCGCGTCGGCGCTCGATACCGAGCCGAACGCGACCCGGCGCGCGTCCGGGTTGGGCGCGGGCGTGCTGCGATCCCGCAGCTTCAGGGACGTCGTCTCGATCAGGGTGGCGGGCGGCAGCGTGGTCGTCGTGGTCGTGCTGGTCGTCGTCGTGGTGCTCGACGTGGTGCTCGTGCTCGACGTGGTGGTGGTCGGCGCCAGGGTGGTGCTCGTCGTGGTCGTCGCGACGGTCGTCGTCGTCGTTGTCGCCGCCAGCGTCGTGCTGGTGCTCGTCGTCGAGGTGGTGGTCGTCGTCGTGGACGCGGGAGGCGCCGTCGTGGTGGTGGTCGTGGCGGGCGGCGCGGTCGTCGTCGTGGTGCTCGTCGTCGTGGTCGTCGTCGTGGGCGGCGCCGTCGTGGTGGTGGTCGTCGTCGTGGTGGTCGTCGTCGTGGTGGTCGTCGACGTCGTGGTGGTGGTGGCGGGCGGCGCGGTCGTGGTCGTGGTGCTCGTCGTCGTGGTCGTTGACGTCGTGGTGGTCACGGTCGTGGTGGAGACCCCGGGGTTGCTCGCCGGGTCCGCGGGATCCGTGCCGGCATCGAGCTCCGTGCGGTCGAAGAAGCCGTCCTCGTCGCGGTCGACCCCGATGCGCGTGCCGGTGCCGGGGGGTACCGCGGTATAGGTCAGCTCCTGGCCGACGACGGCCGCCTGTGCCCGCAGGCTCGCCTCGCCGAGGAGCGGCTCGCTCGCGCGGTCGCTCTGGAACTGGCCCGCGCCCGGCTGGTACAGCCAGCCCCGCGCCGCGCCACCGAGCACGCCCTTCACGACGAGGTCGCACTCGCTGGCGTTGGCGCGCGCGATCATGAGGTTGATGCGGCCGGTGACGGTCGAATCGCTGAACGTCGTCGACGTGGCCGACACCTGCTGGCCCACGATCGGGGCCAGTCCCGTGTCGAAGGCCATCAGGAAGGCCTCCACCTGCCGCCGCTTGGTGTCGGGATTGCTGCCGAAGTTGAAGACGCTCGCGTGCAGGAAGTCGAAGACCGTGTCGATGCTGCCGTCGTGCAGGAAGCCGAAGCCGCGCACCTGGTCGCCGAGGAAGCCGGTGGCCGGCGCCTGCGTGCCGGGCGGCACGCCGAACATGCCGACCTTCTGGTAGAGGTTCCGCAGGTGGGCGATCTTGAACTCCTGCGGCTCGCCCTCGAAGGAGGAGAAGCCGTCGGTGCCGAGCGGCACCTTGTGGCAGAACGCGCACTGGAGGACCCCGCCGTCGATCGCCGAGTTCAGGAAGATGTTCTGTCCGGTGGACTGCGTCGCGGTGAGGCTGTTGTCGAGGGCGCGGATCGGGTTCGGCGGGTAGCGGACGGTCAGGATGAAGTCGGTGTAGCTCTGCATCTCGGCCGTCGAGAGCTGGCCCGCCGCACCGAGGAGCCCGACGAAGGCCGGGTTGAACTTCTTGAAGGCCTGATCCTCCGCGAGCGCATCACCGCCCGAGTCGTTGCCCCCGGTGCGGTCGCCGCGCCAGTGCATGGGACCGGCCGGGTCCGCCATGCCGCGCAGGCTCTGCGTCGTCATCGGGCCCTTCATCGGGTGGAAGACCGGGCTGCCGCTCGGCTTCGGGACCCGGAACGGGTTCGGGTTGTTCACCACCGTCCCGAAGGGATCGCCGAGGTCCCAGGCCAGGCTGTCGAAGTCGCCGAAGATGTGGCAGCTCGCGCACGCCGAGTCGCCGTGACCCGAACGCCTGGCGTCGTACAGGAAGAGACGCCCGTTCCTGGCGGCGGGCGGGGACGGGTCGTAGCGGAGCGGCACGGTGGCGCTCACGGCGCGCGTCGCCGGGTTCGAGGCGTTGCCGACGATCGAGATCGTGTGGTCGATGCGGTTCATCACGTAGAGCCGGTCGCGCGCCGCGTCGAGCACGACGCCGCTCGGCCCGTTGCCGACGGCGAGCTGCGTCTCGGTGATGACACCCGCCTCGAGGTCGTCGGCGTTGAAGATGCCGATCTTGCCCGACCCGAAGCCGGCCACGAAGAGCGTGTGGCCGTCGCTCGAGAACGCCAGGTCGGTGGGGAACGCGAGGCTCCGGTCGATCTCGCTCTGCGGGCCCGGCACCGTCCCGTAGTTGATGTGCGGGTTCAGGTGATGCGGCGTGGCCGTCGTCCCGCTGATGACCGTGATGCGGCTCTCGGCCAGGTGTCCGCGGACGAAGGGCTCGAAGCGCACCTGGTTCTGCGCGTCGGTGTTGGCGACGTACACCTTCCCGGTGGTCGGCCGCACGGCCATGTTGAAGAGCACCGTGCCGACGCCCGTGACGAAGCTCGTGCCGGAGACGAGTGCCAGCGGCGTGGCGTCGGCATTCAGGAGAAAGACGTCCTTGTCCGGCACGGCGAAGGCCACCGACGCGCTCCAGTCGCGCCCGATCTCGTCCCGCCACCTCGAGCCGTCGAACTTGACGATGAGACCCGTGTCCGGCGCGCCCCCCGTGGATCCGGACGGCGGCGGCGGCAGCCCGCCGTTGTTGGTGACCACCTGCTCGGTGATCGCCGTCGTCTGGTTGCCCGAGTCGAGGATCGCGGCGTACACGACGGTGCCGTCGGGGCTCGCGGCGAGCGCCCGCGGCGTGTCGCCGGACAGCGCGAGGGGCGAGCCGGAGATCGGCGTCCCGCCGAGCGCCGCGCCGAGGTTGTTGGCGTCGAAGGCCCACACGTCGGCGCGGCCGACCCCCGCCGTCGTGAGCTGGGGATCGCCGGGCCGGTTCTGGCCGCGGTGGGCGCACGTGATGAAGGCCCGGCTGTGCGCGCTGCCCGCAAACACGAGGTCGCGCGGCTCGTCGCCGACGAGCAGCGTGCGGACGACGCGCGAGCGCGTGACGTCGGTCGGGTCGACCTCGACGATGCTCACGCTGTCGGACAGGTGGTTCACCACCCACGCCTCGGTGCGCCCGGCGAGGTTCGTCCGCGCCGCCACGGCGACCGGCTCGAGGCCGACCGGGACCTCGGCGGCGAGTGTCAGCCCGCCGGCGGTGATCGTGTAGATGGCGAGGCGATTGTCGGGCGTGTTGACGGCGAAGAGCCGATCGCCCGCCGGCGAGATCGCGAGCGGTCGCACGTGCCCGCTCTCGAAGTTCACGAATGCCGCTCCGGCGCGCTGCGGCGCCCAGAGGCAGAGGAGCACGGAAGCCAGGCGAGCGAACGACCGAACCGGACCCGACGGCATGCGAGGCCCTCCCGAGACGGCGGCGCTGGTCGCCTGTACCACACGCTGCGACGCCCGGGCCAGGGAAAAAGCCGCCTCGGCCCCGGGGTGTTGCGCCCCCCCGAGGGTAGGATAAGAATCCCGCCGCCGATGGCGCGTGCCCCCGTCGAGGGACCCGAGCAGCTCTTCCACTTCGCCGAGGCCGCGGCATCGGCTCGCGTCGCGCCCGCGTCCGAACCGCCGCGGGCCGTTGCCGAGCCGGTCGAGACGGTGCTGATCACCGGGATCGCCGGCGGCCAGGGGCGGCTCATCGCGCGCCGCATCGCCGGCGCCCGATGCCGGATCATCGGCGTCGATCGCGCGCCGTGGGAAGGACACCCGGCCGACGTGCGCATGTACGTGGTCGACATCCGCAAGCGCAAGTTCGAGGACGTGTTCCGGACCGAGCGACCCGACGCCGTCGTCCACCACGCTTTCGTCCGTCACTTCCGCGGCGACCCCGAGGTCCGGCACGAGGTGAACGTGCTCGGGACCAAACGGTTGCTGGAATATGCGATCGCGCACGGCGTGAAGCGCATGGTCGTGCTGTCGAGCGCGTACGTCTACGGCGCGCTGCCCGACAACCCCTACTACATGGACGAGGAGTTCCCGCTGAACGTCAGCCGCACCTATCCCGAGGTGCGCGACCTCGCCGAGGTCGACACGCTCGCCACCGCCTTCCTCTGGCGCCATCCCGAGGTGGCGACCGCCATCCTGCGGCCGGTCAACACCCTCGGCTACTACGTGCAGAGCGCGATCGGCCGCTACCTCCGGCAGCGCTACGTGCCGACCATCCTCGGCTTCAACCCGGTGATGCAGTTCATCCACGAAGAGGACGTGGCCGAGGCCGTCGCGCTCGCGCTGCAGACGGGCGCGCACGGTGTCTTCAATGTCGCCGGCCCGGGCGCCGTGCCGCTGAAGGTCGCGATCCGCGAGACCGCCCGCACGGCCGTCCCCATCCCGGAGACGATCGCGCGGGCCGTCTTCAGGCAGCTCTTTCGCTTCGGGCTCTATCCCACGCCGCCGGGCGCGATGGATTTCCTGAAATACCCCTGCACCATCGACGGCCGGGGCTTCGAGCGGGCGACGGGCTTCAAGCCGCTCTTCAGCCTCGAGGACATCTTCGCGAGTGTCCGCCACTGAGACCGTCACGCAGGCGGTCGGCGCGCTGACGCGCACCGCCACCGAGGTCCTGCCGGAGACGATCTTCGATCTCCAGCGGCAGATCGAGGCGCGCATACGCCGCATCCCGACGCGCCTCAACGCCTACGGCTACGACCCGTGGGGCTTCCATCCGGACACGGCGCGGCGCGCGATGCTGGTGACGGCGCTCCTCTACCGCTACTGGTTCCGGGTGGAGACGCAGGGCATCGCCAACATCCCGCCGGGGCGGGTGCTCCTGATCAGCAACCACGCGGGACAGATCGCACTCGACGCCGCCATGATCTCCTGCGCCTGCCTGCTCGAGGCAGAGCCGCCGCGCGTCATACGCGGCATGGGCGAGTACTGGCTGCCGACGGTACCGTGGGTGAACGAGCTCATGGTGCGCACGGGGTCCGTCGTCGGCACGCGCAAGAACTGCATCGATCTCCTCGAGAACGAGGAGGCGGTGATCGCCTTCCCCGAGGGCGTGCGCGGCATGAACAAGCTCATCTGGGAGCGCTACCAGCTCCAGGAGTTCGGGCAGGGCTTCATGCGCCTGGCGCTGGAGACCCACACCCCGATCGTACCGATCGCGGTGGTCGGCTCCGAGGAGCAGGCGCCGGCGATCGCCAACGTCCGCTCGCTTGCCCGGCTGCTGCGCCTGCCGGCCTTCCCGGTGACCCTCACCTGGCCGCTCCTCGGCCCCCTCGGGCTCGTACCGCTCCCGGTCAAGTACCGCATCACCTTCGGCGAGCCGATGACCTTCGAGGGCAACCCGAGCGACGAGGACGAGGTCATCGGGGAGAAGGTCGAGCAGGTGAAGGCCAGCATCGCCACCATGCTCGCGCGCGGGCTCGCCGCGCGGCGATCGCTCTTCTGGTAGGCTGCGTGCGGCTCGAGAGCCGCGTCCGGCCATCGGATCCGGACTTCCGCGAGAACGCCGCCCACATGGAGCACCTGGTGCAGGCCTTGCGCGCGGCCCGCGCCCGCGTCGCCGAGGGCGGGCCGCCGGAGGCCCGCGCGCGCCACACCGCACGCGGCAAGCTCCTCGTGCGCGACCGGATCGACCGGTTGCTCGACGCCGGCTCGCCCTTCCTCGAGCTGTCGCCGCTCGCCGCCTGGGGCTGCTACGACGACGAGGCGCCGGGGGCGGGCATCGTCACCGGCATCGGGCGCATCGCCGGCCGCGAATGCGTCGTCGTCGCGAACGACGCGACCGTCAAGGGCGGCACGTACTACCCGCTCACCGTGAAGAAGCACCTCCGGGCACAGGAGATCGCGCTCGAGAACCGGCTCGCGTGCGTGTACCTCGTCGATTCGGGCGGCGCCTTCCTGCCGTTGCAGGCCGAGGTGTTCCCCGACCGCGACCACTTCGGGCGCATCTTCTACAACCAGGCCCGAATGTCGGCGGCCGGGCTGCCCCAGGTGGCCGTGGTGCTCGGCTCGTGCACGGCAGGCGGCGCCTACGTGCCGGCCATGTGCGACGAGGCGATCATCGTGCGCAACCAGGGGACCATCTTCCTCGGCGGCCCGCCGCTCGTGCGCGCCGCCACCGGCGAGGAGGTGACGGCCGAGGAGCTCGGCGGCGGCGACGTGCACACGCGCATCTCGGGTGTCGCCGATCACCTCGCCCAGGACGACGACGACGCGCTCGGCATGGCGCGCGAGGTCTTCCAGGCGATGCCCCCGCCCCGCCGCCACCCGCTCGAGCGGCAGCCGTCGGAGGAGCCGGCCTACGACCCGCGCGAGCTCCACGGCATCGTGTCGCGCGACCCGCGCCGGCCGACCGACGCGCGCGAGGTGATCGCCCGGCTGGTCGACGGCAGCCGCTTCCACGAGTTCAAGGCGCTCTACGGCCAGACGCTCGTGACCGGCTTCGCCCACCTGCACGGCTATCCGCTCGGCATCCTGGCCAACCAGGGCGTGCTGTTCTCGGAGTCGGCGCTCAAGGCGAGCCACTTCATCGAGCTCGCGTGCGCCCGCGGGGTGCCGCTCCTCTTCCTCCAGAACATCACCGGCTTCATCGTCGGCAGGCAGTACGAGCACGGCGGCATCGCCAAGGACGGCGCCAAGATGGTGAACGCCGTCGCCAACGCGGCGGTGCCCAAGCTCACGGTGCTGATCGGCGCCTCGCACGGCGCGGGGAACTACGGGATGTGCGGGCGGGCGTACTCGCCGCGGCTCCTGTTCACGTGGCCGTCGAGCCGCATCTCCGTGATGGGCGGCGAGCAGGCGGCCCAGACGCTCCTCACCGTCAAGCTCCAGCAGCTCGAGGCCCGCGGCGAGACCCTGACGCCCGCCGCGCGCGAGGCCTCCATGGCCCCCATCCTCGAGAAGTACGAGACCGAGGGGAGCCCCTACTACGCGACGGCCCGGCTGTGGGACGACGGCATCCTCGACCCGCTCGAGACGCGCGACGCGCTCGCGCTCGGCCTGGCGGCGGCGCTGAACGCGCCGATCCCCGAGACGACCTACGGCGTCTTCCGGATGTGACCCGTGCGAAGCGTCCTCATTGCCAACCGCGGCGAGATCGCCGTGCGCGTCGCGCGCGCCTGCCACGAGGCCGGACTCCGCGCGGTCGCGGTCTACTCGGAGGCGGATCGCGGCGCGCCCCACGTGCTCGCCGCCGACCAGGCGGTGCCGGTCGGCCCGGCCCCCGCCCGCGACTCCTATCTGAACGTGGAGGCGCTCCTCGCGGCGGCGCGGACCGCCGGTGCGGACGCCGTGCACCCGGGCTACGGCTTTCTCGCCGAGAGCGCCGCCTTCGCCGCCGCGGTCGAGGCCGCGGGCCTGGTGTGGATCGGGCCGCCGCCCGCAGCGATCGCCACCATGGGCGACAAGCTCGCGGCGCGCGCCACCGTCGCGCGGGCCGGCGTGCCGCTCGTGCCCGGCACCGCGCTCGTCGCCGGCGACGCGGCGGGAGCACGCCGTCAAGCGGCGGCGCTCGGCTACCCCGTGCTCGTGAAGGCGGCCGGGGGCGGCGGCGGCAAGGGCATGCGGACGGTCGCGAGCGAGGACGAGCTCGCAGCGGCGCTCGCCGCCGCCGCACGCGAGGCGGAGGCCGCCTTCGGTGACGGGCGGGTGTACGTCGAGAAGCTTCTCCGCCGCCCGCGGCACGTCGAGGTGCAGGTGCTGGGCGACCGCCACGGGCAGCTCGTGCACCTCGGCGAGCGCGAGTGCTCGATCCAGCGCCGGCACCAGAAGATCGTCGAGGAGACGCCGTGCCCCGTGCTGACCCCGCGACTCAGGGCCGAGATGACCGCCGCGGCGCTCGCCGCGGCGCGCGCCGTCGGCTACACCAACGCCGGCACCGTCGAGTTCCTGCTCGACGCCGACGGCCGCTTCTACTTCCTCGAGATGAACACCCGCGTGCAGGTGGAGCATCCGATCACCGAGTGGGTGACCGACGTCGATATCGTGGCCGCCCAGCTCCGCATCGCGGCCGGCCAGCCGCTCGGCTTCGCCCAGTCCGACGTCGTGCCGCGCGGCCACGCCATCGAGGTGCGCCTTTACGCCGAGGATCCGGCCCGGAACTTCTGCCCGAGCCCGGGGCCGATCCTCGCGCTCCGCGAGCCCGCCGGACCCGGCGTGCGCGTCGACTCCGGGGTGGCGGCCGGCGGCGTGGTGCCCGTCGAGTACGACCCCCTGCTCGCCAAGATCTCGGCCTGGGCGCCGGACCGGACGGCGGCCGTGCGGCGGCTCCGCGCCGCGCTCGAGGAGACGGTCGTGCTCGGACCGACGACGAACCTCCCCTTCCTGCTCGACGTCCTCGGCCACCCGGCCTTCCTCGCCGCCGACACCCACACCGGCTTTCTGGCCGAGCATCTCCCCGAGTGGCGGCCGGGCGGGCCGGACGAGACGGCCGCGGCGGTCGCGGCGGCGATCGCCCTCTCGCGCCCGGCGGCGCCGGGCGGCGGGGACCGCGCGGCGGCGGCGCCCACGCCGTGGGAGACGCTCGGGCCGTGGCGTCTCGGGGCGCAGCGGTAGGCGAGCGGTGGACATCCGCCTCCGGTACGCGGGCCGCGAGCAAGCGATCCGCCTGGTCCCCGAGGACGGCGGCTTCGTCGCGACGGTCGACGGCCGGGTGCACCGGGTGGCATGGGTCGCGTCCGGAGGGCGCACCGCGGCGCCCGGAGGCACGACCGTCGAGGAGCACGCGCTCGAGGTCGACGGGCGCGTCGTGCGCACCATCGTGGCCCGTAGCCGTGATCGCGTCCTCGTCGCGCTCGCCGGTCGGGTCTACCTCTTCGAGACCGGGGAGGAGACCCGCCAGGCGGCCGCCGGCATGGGCACGGGAACCGTGGTCGCGCCGATGCCGGGCAAGGTGCTGGCGGTGCTCGTCGCCCCGGGCGAGCGGGTCGCGATCGGCCAGCCGCTGGTCGTCCTCGAGGCGATGAAGATGGAGAGCACGCTCACGGCCGACGTCGCCGGCTCGGTGCGCACCGTCGGCGCCGTCGCGGGCGCCACCGTGGCGGGCGGCGACGTGCTGGTCGAGATCACGCCGGACGGGTCGGAAAACTCGTAGCTCCGGCCGTTCCTACAGGCCTTGTCGCGGCGCGCCCAGCCGGTAGTCTGACCGGGTGCGACACCCGTCCGTCGTCCTGCTCGCGTCCCTCGTGCTCGCCGCGTGCTCTTCCGCCCCCGCGGGCCCCGCGGCGCCGACCGCCGTGCCCGTGCGGGTCGCGACGGTCGAGCGGCGCGACGTGCCGGTCGCCCTGCACGCGATCGGCAACGTCGAGGCGTTCCAAACGGTCACGCTACGCTCCCAGGTGGAAGGCCGGCTCGCGGAGGTGCGCTTCAAGGAGGGCGACGAGATGCGGGCGGGCGACCTGCTCTTCGTCGTCGACCCGGGGCCCTTCCAGGCGGCGCTCGACCAGGCGAAGGCGAACTTCGCGAAGGCCGAGGCGCAGGCGGCGAACGCCGCCGTCCAGCAGCGGCGCACGAGCGAGCTCGTGAAGGCCGGGATCGTGTCGCGCGACGAGTGGGACCGGGTGCGCACCGATGCGGAGACGGCGGCGGCGGCGGTCGAGGCGGCGCGCGCAGCGGTCGAGAACGCGAAGCTCCAGCTCGGCTTCTGCTACATCGCCTCGCCGCTCGACGGCCGGATCGGCCGGCTCCTCGTGAACCAGGGGAACCTCGTCAAGGCACACGACACGGAGCTCGCGACGATCAACCAGATGAAGCCGATCTACGTGAGCTTCACGGTCCCCGAGAAGGAGCTGCCGGCGATCCGGCGGTGGAACGCCGAGCACCCGCTCGCGACGCGCGTCGCGTTCCCGGGCGGCGGGAAGCCGATCCCGGGCGAGCTCAGCTTCATCGACAACCGGGTCGACACGGCGACCGGCACCGTCCTCCTGAAGGCCGTCTTCCCGAACGCGGACGAGGCGCTCTGGCCGGGGCAGTTCGTCGACGTGACGCTCACGCTCACGACGGAGCGCGACGCGGTCGTCGTCCCCGCCGCGACCGTGCAGGCGGGTCAGGAGGGCCCGTACGTCTTCGTCGTGAAGCCCGACGGCACGGTGGACTCCCGGCTGGTGAAGGTGGAGCGCACGGAGGGCGACGAGGCCGTCGTCGCGTCGGGCGTCGCGCCGGGCGAGCGGATCGTGACCATCGGCTTCGTCCGGCTCGCCCCCGGGGTCCGGGTGACGGTCGAGGACGGCGCGCCGGCGCCGGAGCGCGTCGGGGCGGCGCGATGAACCTCGCCGCGCCGTTCATCCGCCGTCCCATCGCGACGACGCTCGTCATGTGCGCCGTGCTGCTGTTCGGCATCGGCGCGTACCAGACGCTGCCGACGAGCGACCTACCGAACGTCGACTTCCCGACCCTGCTGGTGCAGGCGTCGAATCCGGGCGCGAGCCCGGAGACGATGGCGTCGTCGGTCGCGACCCCGCTCGAGCGGCAGTTCTCCACCATCGCCGGGCTCACGTCGATGAACTCGACGAACGCCCTCGGCTCGACGCAGATCACGCTGCAGTTCGACCTGTCGCGCAACATCGACGCCGCCGCGCAGGACGTCCAGGCGGCGATCACCCAGGCGACGCCCTTCCTCCCGCCCGGCATGCCGACGCCGCCGACGTACCGCAAGGTGAACCCGGCCGACCAGCCGATCCTCTACGTCGGCCTCACCTCGAAGATGCTGCCGCTCTGGACCGTCGACGACTATGCCGAGGTGCTCCTCGCACAGCGCATCTCGATGGTGAGCGGCGTCGCGCAGGTGCAGGTCTTCGGCGCGCAGAAGTTCGCCGTGCGCGTGCAGCTCGACCCGCACGCGCTCGCGAGCCGCGGCATCGGCATCGACGAGGTGGCCGACGCGGTCCGGAACGCCAACGTCAACCTCCCGACCGGGACGCTCTACGGGAAGGAGCGTGCGTTCACGGTGCAGGCGACCGGGCAGCTGACGGACGCGAAGGCCTACGGGCCCGTCATCGTGACGTACCGGAACGGCGCCCCCGTCCGGCTCGAGCAGCTCGGGCGCGTGATCGACAGCGTCGAGGACGACAAGACGGCCTCGTGGTACCTCGACCAGCAGACCACCGAGCGCGCGATCGTGCTCGCGATCCAGCGCCAGCCGGGAACGAACACGGTCCAGGTGGCCGAGGACGTGAAGGCGCTCCTCCCCGTCCTCGGCAAGGAGATCCCGCCGTCGGTCACGCTGCGCGTCCTCTTCGACCGCTCGCAGTCGATCCGCGACTCGGTGAACGACGTGAAGGTGACGATGCTGATCGCCTTCGCGCTGGTCGTGATGGTGATCTTCGTCTTCCTCCGCAACCTCTCCGCGACCGTGATCCCGAGCCTCGCCCTGCCGCTCTCGGTCGTCGGCACGTTCGCCGCGATGGCGCCGCTCGGCTACACGGTCGACAACCTCTCGCTCCTCGCCCTCACGCTCTCGATCGGCTTCGTCGTCGACGACGCGATCGTCATCCTCGAGAACATCGTCCGCCACATGGAGGCGGGCGAGCGGCCGTTCGACGCCGCGCTCGCGGGCTCGGACGAGATCGGCTTCACGATCCTGTCGATGACGCTCTCGCTGGCGGCCGTCTTCATCCCGGTGCTCTTCATGCCGGGGATCCTCGGCCGGCTGTTCCACGAGTTCGCGGTGACGATCTGCGTCGCGATCCTGCTCTCCGGCTTCGTGTCGCTGACGCTCACCCCGATGCTCTGCGCGCGCTTCCTCCGCCCGCACGCGCGCGAGCGGCACGGCCGTTTCTACCAGGCGACCGAGCGCGTCTTCGATCGCCTGCTCGACGCCTACCGGCGGAGCCTCGCGTGGGTGCTCCGCCACCGCCCGGCGACGATGCTCGTCTCGCTCGCGATCCTGGTCGCGACGGTCGTCCTCTTCCGCGCCGTCGCGAAGGGGTTCATCCCCGACCAGGACCAGTCGGCGATCTTCGCCGTCGCCGAGGCGGAGCAGGGTATCTCGTTCGAGGCGATGGTCGAACGCCAGCAGGCGGTCGCCGCGATCATCAGCCAGGACGCGAACGTCGCGCAGCTGTTCTCGACGATCGTGAGCTCGACCTCGGGCGCCGGCATGACGGCGAACCAGGGGCGGATGTTCCTCCACCTGGTGCCGCGCGCGCGGCGCAGATCGATCGCCCGGGTCATCGACGAGCTGCGGCCGAAGGTGGCCGCCGTGCCTGGGCTCCGCGTCTTCATGCAGCAGCTGCCGACGATCCGCATCGGCGGCCAGCTCACGAAGAGCCAGTACCAGTTCACGCTCCAGGGCACGAACACGAACGAGCTCTACCGCGCGGCGCAGGGGTTCGAGAAGCAGATGCGCGCCATCCCGGGGCTCGCCGACGTGACGAGCGACCTCCAGCTCCAGAGCCCGCAGGTGAACGTCGTCATCGACCGCGACAAGGCGTCGGCCCTCGGCGTGACGGCCGATCAGATCGAGAACGCGCTCTACGACGCGTACGGCGACCGCTGGATCTCGACGATCTACGCGCCGAACAACCAGTATCGCGTCATCATCGAGCTCGAGGAGCGCTGGCAGCTCGACCCGGCCGCGCTCTCGCTGCTCTACGTCCGCTCGAGCAAGGGCGATCTCGTCCCGCTCTCGACCGTCGCGACCCTCGACGAGGGCGTCGGACCGCTCACCGTGAACCACGCCGGGCAGCTGCCGGCGGTGACGCTGTCGTTCAACCTCCAGCCCGGCGCGTCGATCGGCGACGCCGTCGCGCGCATCGAGGCGCTCGCGCGGCAGAAGCTCCCGGCGACGATCACGACGAGCTTCCAGGGGACCGCGCAGGCGTTCCAGTCCTCGCTCGCGAACCTCTGGTTCCTCCTCGCCGCCGCGATCCTCGTCATCTACATCGTGCTCGGCGTCCTCTACGAGAGCTTCGTCCACCCGCTGACGATCCTCTCCGGGCTCCCGTCGGCGGGCTTCGGCGCGCTGCTCACGCTCGTCGTGTTCCGCGCCGAGCTCGACGTCTACGCGTTCATCGGGATCATCATGCTGATCGGCATCGTGAAGAAGAACGCGATCATGCAGATCGACTTCGCGCTCGCCGCCGAGCGCGAGGAGGGAAAGGCGCCGATCGACGCGATCACCGAGGGCTGCCTCATCCGCTTCCGGCCGATCATGATGACGACGATGGCCGCGCTGCTCGGCACGCTCCCGATCGCGCTCGCGTTCGGCGCGGGGGCGGAGGCGCGCCGCCCGCTCGGCCTCGCGGTCGTCGGCGGGCTCCTCTTCTCGCAGCTGATCACGCTCTATCTGACGCCCGTCTACTACACATACCTCGAGGCGCTCGTGCAGGCGTGGCGGCGCCGACGTCGCACGCGTCGCGTGCGGCCGGCGGAGCCGGCGCGCCCGGCCGAGAGTCCCGCGGTGGTGCCGTTCGAGCGCCACGGCGGCGACCAGCGGCAGTCGCGCTGATAGGCGGAGGGCCGGCGGATGTGCGGGCCGATGCCTGGCTGACAGCGGCTGTTCGCCCGACTCAGCGGCCGTGCGCAGCCACTTGAGCGAACAGGTCGTCCACCAGCGGCGCCAGCTCCGGCAGCTGGGAATGGGGCGGAAGCCGCTCGTGCTCACGGTGTCGGCTCTCGCCCACGCCAGTGAGGACGAGAACCTCGCGCCTCTCGGGGAAGAGACACCAGACGACGGCCACGCCCGCGTCGAGATACCAGTGGGCCTTCTCGCGCAGCTCTGCCTCCGACTCGTCGCGGCCCGCCACCTCGGCGGCCAGCACGGGGGGCACCCGCGCGAACCCGCTGTCCGCGCCCAGCCCCGCCCGGCGCCAGACGGCGGCGTCGGCCGCCCGCACTGCTCCGGCGAGCGCCATGCCCGCCTCGTTCGTCCCGACCTCGAACTCCGGGTGCCTTCGGCCCCAGTTTCCGAGCGTGGTGACGAGATCGGCGACCGTCACCCACTGCAGCCTTGCGCACGGCGGCATGTAGAGGAGCCTCCCGCCCACCCATTCGAGCCGGCCCGCGACCCGCGGCCACGTCTCGAGCCGCACCGGGTCGAAGCCGTCGGGGGGCACCAGCTCGACGGGGAAGCGCACCGTTCGCGGGACCGGGATCGTCTCCTCGTCGAACTCGCTGGGGGCGGGTCTCACCATCGCGGCAGAGGCTAGCCCTCGCGCCACGGGAAGGTCAACGCATTGGACAGGAAGCGCGCCCCTGACGTCGTCCGAACGTATTCTCGAGCGAGACGTCCCCGCAGCCCTCCATCGGATCGGAAGTCGCCCGGCCCGCAGCGCGGCCCGGCGCGCGGCGCCAGACGGCGCGCGCCGGGCTGCGACGTCGGCGCCGAGCCGCGCTTGCGACGTCCGCGTGCCGCGACCTACGTATCGGCCCCGTGCGTATCCTCATCCTCGACGACGAGCCGCTCCGCGTCGCGGCGCTGACCGCGGCGGCGCGGCGGGCGTGTCCTGCGGCGCACGTCACCTCGACGGCGGGCGAGCCCGGAGCCGCGACGGACGACGCCCGGCCGCGTCTCCTCGTCATCGGCCCCGCACGGGCGGACCAGGCCGGCGGAGCGGATCTCGTACGGGCGCTGCGCGCCCGCTGCCGCGACCTCGCCGTCCTCGTGGTGAGCGGTCGGGACACGGCCGACGCTGCCGTCGAGGCCATGAAGGCCGGAGCCGGCGACTACGTGGTGCTGCGCGATGCCGAGGGGCTCGCGCGGGTGACGGAGGCCGTCACGCGTCTGGCACGCGCCGCAGCGCCCGCCGGTCTCAGCCGTCACGCCGCTGCCGCGCGCGGCGAGGGACTCTCGGGCCTCGTCGGCCGCAGCCGCGCGATCGACGAGGTGCGCACGCTCGTCCGTACGGCCGCGCACACCGAGGCGCACGTGCTGATCGAGGGCGAGACGGGCACCGGCAAGGAGGTGGTCGCGCGCGCGGTGCACGGCCTCGGCCGGCGCGCCGCGGGCCCCTTCGTGCCGGTCAACTGCGCGGCCGTACCCGAGACGCTCGCCGAGAGCGAGTTCTTCGGCCACGCGCGCGGCGCCTTCACCGGCGCCCTCCAGGAACGGCCGGGCGCGCTCCAGCTGGCGGACCGGGGCACGCTCTTCCTCGACGAGGTGGAAGACCTCCCCCTCGCCCTCCAGGCGAAGCTGCTGCGCGTCGTCCAGGACCGCGAGGTCCGCCCCCTCGGCGGCAGCGTGGCGCGCCGGTTCGACGTCCGCCTGATCGCCGCTTCCAACCGTGACCTCGCCCGCATGATCGAGGCCGGCACGTTTCGCAGCGACCTCTACTACCGGCTCCGCGTGTTCACCATCCAGCTGCCGCCGCTCCGCCAGCGGCGGGACGATGTGCCCCTCCTGATCGAGCACTTCGTCGGGCGCTTCAACCACCGCCACGGCACTGCGTTCGGCGTGCCGGGGGCGGCGGCGCTGCGCCCGCTGCTCGAGCACCCGTGGCCGGGCAACGTGCGCGAGCTCGAGAACGTCGTCGAGTCCGTGCTGATCCTCGCCGGCGCCACCGGGGCGTCCATGGCCGAGGTGCTCGGCGCGAGCCAGAGGCCGGTCGGCGGCTTCCAGCTCGACGAGCGGAGCCGCATCGTGCGCATGCTCGACGAGCACCGCTGGAACCGGCAGCGAGCCGCGGCCGCGCTCGGCATCTCGCGCGTCACACTCTGGCGGCGCATGGAACGGCACGGCATCCGGGACCCCCTCGGCACACCCGCGCGTGAAACGGCCTGAGCGCACCGGCTTCAACCCCAGGCGCGCTGATCCCCGCCGGCGGGCCCTGGCATGTGGCACGGCCGCTGCAACTCGCCGTGCCGCCCCGGCTCCCCGCCCCAGGAGGTGTCATGGCGAAACGATCCACACTCGTCTCGGGCGCGACTGCCGTCGCGGTGCTCGCTGCGCTCCTCGGCCGGGCGGTCACCGTCCACTCGGTCGGCCCCACGCCGCTCATCTACCGCGTGATCGCGAACAACAACGACCTCGACGCCGTCGAGGGCCTGGCTCCGCCCGGCCGCACGGTGGAGCTCTGGTACCGGCAGAGAAACTTCATCGAGGGGGATCTCGTGGCGGGCAGCGCCGACCCGTTCTCCTGGTGCGCCTGGAAGAACAACGGCAACCGCGTGATGCTCGGCTGGACACAGGCCGACGCGAACGGCCTCTGGCGCTTCCAGCACCTCCGCGACCGCAACACGGTGATGATCTTGCCCGCCGGCCCGGGCGCCAACCGCTGTCTCGGCGGCATCTACACCGAGCTCCTGCCCCGCGCCTGCGACAGCCCCGGCGTGAACTGCACGGCGTGGTCGGTGCCCGTCCTGCACAACCTCAACGTGCGGAAGATCACACCCACGGTCGGCGCCGCCGCCGGCTCGGTGTCGGGTGCGTTGCAGACGGCCATCGCCGTAGCCGACGGTCCGAACGACGGGACCGAGCCGACCGACGTCGTCGACGTCGATCAGAACGGCATCGACACGACGCTGCCCGGCTTCGTCGCGGGCCAGCGGGTGACGTGGAAGTGCGGTGCCGGCGGCACGGCGGTCTGCCCGAGCGTCGCGATCCACGACGCCTCGACGGCGGTCACTCCCGACCCGGAGTACCCGTTCGTCCTCGGCACCATCCAGGCCCACCGCGACGGCGGCTCCGTCATCGCCGCCGCCGCCATCGCTCGCGGCGAGCCGCTCGGCTTCGCGGTGAACGTCAACGTCAGGTTCCGCGGCCGCCTGGACGTGAACCTCGGCTGCGACCGGAAGCTGCCCTTCGACTTCGGGCTGGGCTACCTCTTCTAGCCCCCGAGACGGGCTCCAGGCTCGAGCCCGATGGTCTGCGCCAGCGCCGCGGCGGCGGCCTTCGTGCCGCCGTCGCGGCCGCGCGCGCAACGCACCGCGCCGCCGTCCCCGCAGGCGACGGTGATGCCCTCGGCGTCGATCGCGAGGACCGTCCCCGGCGCCGCCCCTGCCTTCCCGGGAACCCGCCTCGGCTCGTAGAAACGCAGGCGCCCGTCCCGCCAGACCGTGTGCGCGCCCGGCTGCGGATCGCAGCCGCGGATCAGGTTGTGGACCTCGGCCGCCGGACGCGCCCAGTCGACGGCGGCGTGCTCGTCGCGACAGAGCGGGTCGTAGCTCGCCCGGGACTCGTCCTGCGGGATCCGGGGCGCCCTCCCCTCGCGGATGAGCGCCACCG
Organism: Deltaproteobacteria bacterium; assembly: GCA_005888095.1. Taxonomy (GTDB): domain Bacteria; phylum Desulfobacterota; class Binatia; order DP-6; family DP-6; genus DP-3. The sequence continues at coordinate 43,340 of VBKF01000161.1, forward strand.
CGTCGACGACCGCCTGGACGCCGAGCGGGTAGAGCGTCCGGTAGTAGAGCGTCCCGGCCGTGTCGTCGGGATCGACCGGGGCCTCGCGCTGCAGGAGGATCGGCCCGGTGTCGATGCCGGCGTCGGGCCAGAAGACGGTGACGCCGGTCCGCGTCTCGCCCCGGATCAGCTGCCAGGCGATCGCGCTCCCGCCGCGGTAGCGCGGCAGCAGCGAGGGGTGGAAGCAGATGCTGGTGAGCCGCGGGATGCGGAGCAGCGGCTCGGGGACGATCTGCGTCGCGTAGACGAGGGCGGCGAGGTCGGCCCGCGCGTCCTCGAAGGCGCGCCTGGCGTCGGGCGTCTTCAGCGAACCGAACTGATGGACGGGGACGCCGCGCGCCTCGGCCGCCTGCTTCAGTGGATCCGCCTTGCCCGGCGCGTCCGGCGGACAGACGACGCCCGCCATGGCGTCTCCCGCGGCCTCGAGGCGTTGGAGAACCTCGGCGGCGAACGCCGCCTGGCCGACGAGGAGGATGCGCACCCTGCCCTCAGCGCTTCAGGTGCGTCGCGAGGAAAGTCTTGAGGTGCTCCCAGGCGTCGCGCGCGGCCTCGGGCCGGTAGGAATCGCGCTCGTTGCAGAAGAAGCCGTGCGGGGCCTTCGGGTAGACGATCACCTCGGCGTGCTTGCGGTGCCGTGCGAGCTCGGCCTTCAGCCGCTCGACGGTGTCGAGCGGGATGAACGGGTCGTCCTCACCGAAAAAGGCGAGGAGCGGGGCCTTGAGCTTCGCCGTCTTCTCGATCGGGATGCCGCCCCCGTAGAACGGCGCGGCCGCCTTGATCTTGTCGGGCAGCTCGCAGGCGACGAGAAAGCTCACCCGGCCGCCCATGCAGAACCCGGTGATGCCGATCCGGTCGCCGCGCACGAAGGGCTGGCGCTCGAGGTACCCGACCGCGCCGCCGACGTCGGCCACCACCTCGTCGTCCTTGAGGCTCTGCATCAGGGCGATCGCCTCGGGGAGCTGGTCGTACCGGACGGCGCGTCCCTTGCCGCCCCGCCAGTACAGGTCCGGTGCGAGCGCCACGTAGCCCTCGGCGGCGAGGCGGCGTGCGACGTCCTTGATGTGCGCATTGAGGCCGAACGCCTCCATGATGACGAGCACCGCAGGGGCTGGGCCTTCGCCGGGAGGTCGTGCGAGGAAGGCGGGGAGCGCGCCGGCGGAGGTCGGAACCTCGATCGTCTCCATGTGGCGCCATATAGGAAACATCCCCCGGCCTTTTCAATCGAGGCCCGGCGAAAGACGCTGTTCCGGCGTCGAGCGGCTCGCGTCCGGCGCCGCGCAACCGTCTACAATCGCAAGGATTTCGCTGTCTTGGGCCGATCCACCGACCGCCGTTGACTCCCCTGGAGGTGCGGAATAGCCTAAACCCCCGTTTTGTGAAGACATGCGACGCGAGAAATCCAACTACATCATCCAGTCGGTCTCCCACTCGCTCGACGTCCTCGAGCAGTTCTTCGGCGAGGCCGACGAGCTCGGGGTGACCGAGCTCTCCAAGCGTCTCAAGCTCCACAAGAACAACGTCTTCCGCCTGCTGGCGACCCTCGAGTCGCGGGGCTACATCGAGCAGAACCGGGCGACCGAGAACTATCGGCTCGGCATCCGCTGCCTGCAGCTCGGCCAGAGCTACGTGCAGCACATGGGCCTCCTCCACCAGGCGAGGCCGATCATCGCCGACCTCGTCCGCCAGGTGCGCGAGACGACCTACATCGCGGTGCTGCGTCGCGAGTCCGTCGTGCCGATCGAGGTCGTCGAGGCCGACCGCCCCGTGCGCATCGTCTCGCCGCTCGGCGAGGCGCTGCCCCTCCACTGCACCGCGGCCGGCAAGGCGCTCCTCGCCTTCGAGCCGGACGACGCCCTCCGCACGCTCCTGCCCGACGGCCTGCCCCGCTTCACCGAGCGCACCGCCGTCGAGCGGCAGGCGCTCGTCCAGCAGCTGCGCAGCGTCGCGAACGCCGGCTACGCGGTCGACGCGGGCGAGCACCTCGAGGACGTGCGCGCGGTGGCCGCGCCGGTCCGCGACTACACGCGCACCGTGGTCGGCACGCTGGCCGTGGTCGGCCCCGCCTACCGCCTGCCCCCCGAGCGCATCGAGAAGGAGCTCGCGCCGCTCGTCGTGAAGGCCGGTCGCGAGCTGTCGAGCCGCCTCGGCTTCGACCTCGGCCGCCGCGCCAGCGCCGCAGATTGACTGCTCTTGCCGCGCTGTGTAAGGAACCCGAACCCGCCCTGAGAGCAGCCCTCCGGAGGAGAGCCCGACGTGAAGATCCTCGTCCCCGTCAAGCGCGTCCCGGATCCCGAGACGGTCATCAAGCTCGCGCCCGACGGCACCTCGATCGTGACCGACAACGTCAAGTGGGTGATCAACCCCTTCGACGAGATCGCGATCGAAGAGGCGCTGCGCATCAAGGAGAAGCTCGCCGGCACGGAGGTCGTACTCCTGTCGATCGGGCAGAAGGCCGCCCAGGAGCAGCTCCGCACGGGGCTCGCCATGGGCGCCGACCGCGCCATCCTCGTGCTCGCCGACCGGCCCCTCGAGCCGCTAACGGTGGCGCGCGTGATCCACAAGCTCGCCGGCACGGAGAAGCCCGACCTGATCCTCCTGGGCAAGCAGGCGATCGACGACGACTCGAACTGCGTCGGTCAGATGCTCGCCGAGCTGCTCGGCTGGCCGCAGGCCACGTTCGCGTCGAAGGTCGAGATCGAACCGGACCAGAAGTCGGCGCGGGTGACGCGCGAGGTGGACGGTGGGCTCGAGACGGTCGCCATTCCGCTGCCGGCGGTGGTCACGGCCGATCTCCGCCTGAACGAGCCCCGCTACGCGTCGCTGCCGGGCATCATGAAGGCGCGCAAGAAGGAGCTCAAGGAGATCCCGCTCGCCGACGTCGGCGCGGACGTCACCCCGCGGACGAAGGTCGTGAAGCTCGAGACGCCGCCCAAGCGGACGGGCGGGCGCAAGGTGGCCTCCGTGCAGGAGCTCGTCAAAGTGCTGCACGACGAAGCGAAGGTGATCTGAGCATGGGCAACGTCCTGGTCGTCGCCGAGCATCTGCACGGCAAGTTCCCGAAGACCACGCTCGTCGGCCTGCAGGCGGGGACGCAGGCCGCGACGCTCGTCGGCGGCAAGTGCCTCGCCGCGGTCCTCGGCAAGGGAATCGACGGGCTCGCCGCCGAGCTCGCCGAGTACGGCGTCGACGTCGTCGGCGTCGAGGGCGACGCCTACGAGCACTACCTGGCCGATGCCTACACGGCCGCCGTCGCCGAGATCGTCGCGCGGAAGGACGTCGAGATGGTGGTCGGCGCCGCCACCGCCGTCGGCAAGGATCTCCTGCCGCGGGTGGCCGCCCGGCTCGGCGCCGGCATGGCCTCCGACGTCACGGCGATCGTCGACGCGCACACCTTCAAGCGGCCGATGTACGCCGGCAACGCGATCGCGACGGTCCAGGTCGAGGCTTCGCCCCGCGTCGTCTCGGTGCGGACGACGGCCTTCGACGCCGCGTCGAAGGGCGGCCAGAAGGGGACCGTCGAGAAGCTCGCGATCACGCCGGATGCCGCGCACGCGCAAGCCAAGTTCGTCGCGTTCGCGGAGACCAAGTCGGACCGCCCGGTCCTCACGGAGGCGAGAATCGTCTGCTCGGGCGGCCGCGGGCTCAAGAACGGCGAGAACTTCACGATCTACCTGGAGCCGCTCTGCGACGCGCTCGGCGCCGCGATGGGCGCCAGCCGGGCCGCGGTCGATGCCGGTTTCGTGCCGAACGACCTCCAGGTGGGGCAGACGGGAAAGGTCGTCGCCCCCGCGCTCTACATCGCCGTGGGCATCTCGGGCGCCATCCAGCACCTGGCCGGCATGAAGGACTCGAAGGTGATCGTCGCCATCAACAAGGACGAGGAGGCGCCGATCTTCCAGATCGCCGACTACGGGCTGGTCGCCGACCTGTTCAAGGCGGTGCCCGAGCTCACCGAGGAAGTGAAGAAGCTGAAGGGCGCGTGAGCGCGCGCGCCCTGCCGCGGCGCCTCTACCTCCAGCCAACGCTCCGGGTCGCACGCGCGTTGCTCGGCAAGACGCTGGTGCACGACGGCCCCGAGGGCCGCACGGCGGGCCGCATCGTGGAGGTCGAGGCGTATCGCGGCCCGGCCGACCGCGCCGCGCACAGCTCGGGCGGCCGCCGCACGCCGCGCAACGAGGTGATGTATGGGCCTCCGGGGTACGCTTACGTCTACTTCATCTACGGGATGTACTTCTGCATGAACGTCGTCTGCCAGCCGGCCGGCGTGCCCGAGGCGGTGCTGCTGCGCGCGCTCGAGCCGCTGGAGGGCGTCGAGCTGATGCGGCGCCGGCGCGAGCTGGCCGAGGGGCCGGAGTGGCGCCTCTGCCGAGGCCCGGGGGCGCTCTGCCGGGCGCTCGGCATCGGGCGGGCCGAGAACGGCGCCGACCTGGTCCGCGGGCCGTTGCGGATCGTCGACGCGCCGCCCGTGCCGGCCGCTCGGGTGGCCCGGACGGCGCGCATCGGCGTCGCCTACGCGGGGGCGGACGCGGCGCGTCCCTGGCGGTTCCTCGTGCGCGGCAGCCCGGCGGTGTCCGGGCCGCGCGTGCCGTGACCCGCCCCCAGAATCGGATCAGCCGCCGAACCAGGAGCCGTGAAAGTAGCGCACGATGGCGGCGAGGAGAATCCCGAGCCCCGCCGCGGTGGGCACGAGCTCGCGGACGCCCTGCCAGGCCGATCGCCCCGTGAACGGCAGGAACGGCGTCTCGTCGTAGAAGGGGCGGAACCTCGGGTCGGTCGCGAGCTTGCGGCGGTCCTGGTGCGCGGCCCCGACGACCGCGAAGAGCGGGAACCCGCCGAAGAAAGCGACGTCGGCCGTGCTCCCGTTGGGCACGAGGTGCAGCAGGCCGAACAGCGCGATGCCCATCATGAGCGGATGGCGCGTGATGCGAAACGCGCCGCGCGGCGTCGGGTTGCCCGGCACGACCGCCGCCGGGCTCGGCCGAACGAGCGCCGCCACGATGAGCACGAACGCGAGCCCCATCCCCGCGTAGATCGTCCAGCGGAGCGCCGTGCCGAGCGGCACCGTCCACAGCCACGGGCCGGCGTGCTTGTGCGCGAAGTAGGTCCACACGAGCGGGATGAAGAAGGCGAAGGCGACGAGCGAGTAGAGGCCGCGGAACGCGTTCTCGCCGATCCGGGCGACGAGGCCCCGCCGCACGGGCAGGCTCGACAGCGTGAGGTGAGATCCCGCGAAGCCGAGCCAGAGGAGGATGATCCGCATCGCTGGGGACATGGCGCGCCTCCCGGCGCCAGCGGCTGGCGCCTCGATGATGACGGCGTCAACATCTAGCGCCACAAGTTGACTCTGTCAACATTCCCTGGCAGGACGGACGGCGTGCGGAGGGCGGCCGCCGCGGGCGCGCCGGCAGGCCGGCGTCGGGCTTACCACCACGGGAACCTGCGTGCCGCGCTGGTGGCGGCAGCCACCGCGCTGCTCGAGGCCGGGGGCCCGCTCGGGGTGACGCTCCGGGGAGCGGCCCGCCGGGCGGGCGTCTCGCAGACGGCGCCCTATCGTCACTTCCCCGACAAGAGCGCCCTCCTCGCCGCCGTCGCCGAGGAGGGATTCCGCGGGCTCGGCCGGGCGATCGTCCGGGCCGCCCGGCCGCACCGGGGCGATCCCGTCCCCGCCCTCCAGGCGATGGCGGTGGCGATCGTCCGCTTCGCGGCGGCGCACCCCTCGCACTATCGCCTGATGAGCGGGCCGGCCGTCCGGGGCCGGGACCATCCTCCGCTGCGCGAGGCCGCGGTCGCGGCCTGGCAGCTGCTCACCGGAGCCGTCCGGGACTGCCAGCGCGCGGGGAGAATCCGGGCCGGCGATCCCGCCGAGCTCGCCTTCGCGCTCTGGTGCCTCGTGCACGGCCTCGCGGTGCTCGCGGTGGATGACCAGATCCCGGCGGAGGTCCTCCACGCCGTACCCCTGGAGCGGCTGGCCGAGCACGCCACGCGGTGCCTGCTCGAGGGGCTGGCCCGGCGCGGCTGAGGCGTCCCTAGCCCGGCCGCCGTGCCTCGAGGACGACCGGCATGCCGGCCGAGGGCGCAACGGTGACGGTGCGCAGCACGGGGCGCATCCGGTAGCCGGGCGCGACCCGCAGGTCGACGCGCGCGAGCAGCTCGGCGAGCACGACCTTCATCTCGTAGGTCGCGAACGCCGCGCCGAGGCACCGCCGGTCCCCGCCCCCGAACGGGAGAAAGGCGTAGGGGCTCGGCCGGGCGCCGACGAAGCGCTCGGGCGCGAAGCGCTCGGGGTCGGGCCAGAGGTCGGGCCGGTGGTGGGTCAGGTAGATCGACGCCGAGACGCCCACGCCCGCGGGCAGGTCGAGGCCGCCGATCCGGGCCGGTGCCTTCAGCACCCGGAGGACGTTGGTGGCCACGGGCGTCAGCCGGGCGGACTCCTTGATGACGGCATCGAGGTACTCGAGCTTCACGACGTGCTCGGGCCCCACGGGTCCCCCGTCGAGGACCCGCCCCAGCTCGGCGCGCATCTTCTCGAGGACGTCGGGCCGGGGGAGCACGTGATGGAGCACCCACGCAAGCGACGTCGCGGTGGTCTCGTGGCCGGCCATGAGGAGCGTGAACATCTCGTCCAGCAGCTCCTCGTCCTGCATCGCCTCGCCGTGCTCGTCACGGGCCTCGATCAGCATCGACAGCACATCGGAGCGCCCGCCCGTCCCCTCCCGGCGGCGCCGCGCGATCTCGGCCAGGAGGATTGCCGCGAAGTCCCGCCGATCCCGCACGAAGCGGCCCCACGGCGAGAAGCGCCCGAGGTCGATGCGCAGCGCCGGGATGAAGAGGAATGCCGCTGCCGAGCTGTTGGCGAGCGCGAGGAGCCGGAGGAGGCACGCCCGCAGGCGCGCGAGCTCCTCTCCTTCGTCGATTCCGAAGACGGCGCGCAGGATCACGTCGAGCGTGATCGCCTGCAGCTCGCGGTGCACCGGGAACGGACGGCCGAGCGACCAGGTGTCGATCACGCGGCGGGTGATCTCCCGCATGATGCGCCCGTAGACGTGGATGCGTTCGCCGTGGAACGGCGGCAGCAGGAGCTTGCGCTCCCGGAAGTGACGGGCGCCGTCGAGCACGAGGAGCGAGTGCCAGCCCAGGATGGGGCCGAGCACCCAGGCATTCCCTTCGCCGCCGCGCAGCTCGTCGGGGTCGCCCGCGAAGATGTCCCTGATGGCCTCGGGGTCCGCGAAGATCACCGTCGGCGGCTGCCCGAGGGCGCGCGCCGTGAAGCAATGGCCCCAGCGGCGCCCGCTCTCCTCCACGGCCTCATACGGCCGGCGAACGTAGCGGAGGCTCTGGAAGAGCGGCGGTCGCCGCGGCCCGGGGGGAAGAGCCGCGCGTGGGGACGGACCCGCCGTCCGAGCGGGCGGCGCCTGGAACCGGGGTTCGGCCAGCATGGGATCTACCTCCCGGGCCTGGCTCAGCGCGGGAGCAGGCCCTGCATGGTGATGTCGGCGTAGAGCGGCAGGACGGTCTCGTACGGGTAGTAGCGCTGGTTGTGCACCTGGTTCAGGGCGTCGCCGCCGACGAACAGGATGAACGCCGCGCACTGGGGGTCGACGTCGCGCAGCGTCCCCTCGCGGATGCCGTCGCGGATGACGTCGGCCATCATGGCGACGTTCTGCGTCACGAGCTGCTCGTGCAGCTCGTCGACGAGCGGCGCGAACACGATCTCCTCGTCACGCCGGAAGACGGAGTTGATCAGGGAGTTCTCGCGGTTGAACGCGACGCTCGCCTGGGCGAGGCGTCCGAGCCGCTCGACCGCGGTCCCCGGGCCGGCGAGCGCCCGGCGGGCCCGCGCGAGCCAGGCCTCGTGCAGCTCGCGCACGACCGCGCGAAAGACGTCTTCCTTGCTCTCGAAGTAGCGGTAGATCGTGCCGGCGGAGACCCCCGCCTCGCGCGCGATCTCGGCGATGCCGGTGCGCCGGTAGCCGAAGGTCGCGAAGCGCCGTTCGGCCGCGGCGAGGATGCGCTCGCGCGCTGCGGAAGCAGCCTCGGCGACCGCCGTCTTTGGCATAGTGAACGATTAATTCAGTTGTTCATTTCGTGTCAATAGCCTTGGAACGGGCTCCTTGGGGATGGCCGGACGTGGACGCCTTGCAGGCGCGTCCGCAGCTCGTTACGGTATGCAACTGAGTATTACTGCAAGGAGTACCGATGGCGCATCGAAAGACGGCGATTGCCATCCCCGAGGACGTCCTCGACGAGGTCGACCGGGCGGCGCGCGCGCGCGGCGAATCACGCAGCCGTTTCATCAGTCGAATCCTCCGCCTGGCAATGCGGGCACGCCGCGACGCCGAGATCACCCGGCGCCTCGACGCCCTGTTCGCGAACGAGCCCCTTGCCGAGGAGCAGCGCCGCGAGGCTGAAGACCTCGGCGGGCTCGCGGTCGACTGGAGCGACGAGCACTGGTGATGCACCAAGGCGAGGTCTACTGGCTCCGCTTCACCGGTGAAGGTTCAGAACCGCGCGGACGGCGACCCGCCGTCGTCGTACAGCATGATCGATTCAACCGGAGTGCTATCCGGACGACGGTGGTCGCGGCCGTCACCTCGAACCTGCGACTGGCCGCGATGCCCGGCAACGTCCGGCTCCGCAGGGGTGAGGCGAACGTACCTCGCCCGAGCGTCGTCAATGTGAGCCAGCTCCTGACCATCGATCGCGGGCGGCTCACGGAATGCCTGGGGACTCTGGGCAGCGAACGTCTCCGCGACGTTCGACGCGGTCTTGCACTGCTCTTCGGAATCGAGTCCGCCGACACCTGATCCGTCGGAGCCAGGCACCGGGCCTTCTAGCGCGTCACGCGGTCGACGATCTCCATCACGTCCAGCGTCTGGACCTTGTCCTCCAGGTCCTTTGCCTTGATGCCGTCGGACAGCATCGTCATGCAGAACGGACACGAGACCGCGATCACCTCCGGGTCCGACTCGAGCGCCTGGTCGGTGCGCAGCAGGTTGACCCGCTTGTCCGGGTCCTCCTCGATCCACATGCGCCCGCCGCCCGCGCCGCAGCACATGCCGAAGCGCCGGTGGCGCTTCATCTCGACGAGCTCCGCGCCCGCGCTGCCGAGGACCGCCCGCGGCTCGTCGTAGACCTCGTTGAAGCGGCCGTAGTAGCAGGAGTCGTGGTAGACGGTCTTTTTCCGGAACTCCGCCGGCACCCGGAGCCGCCCCTCGGCGATCAAGCGCCGCACGAGGTCGGCGGCGTGGATGACCTCATAGCGGCCGCCGAACTGCACGAACTCGTTCTTCACGGTGTTGAAGCAGTGCGGACAGTTCACGACGATCTTCTTCACGTGGTAGGTGTTGAAGGTCTCGATGCAGGCCTGCGCCATCGACTGGTAGAGGTACTCGTTGCCGAGGCGGCGGGCCGTCTCGCCGTTGCACAGCTCTTCCTTGCCGAGGCAGGCGAAGTCCACGCCGGCCTTCTTGAGGAGCCGGGCGAAGGCCTGCGTCGTCTTCTTGTTCCGGTCGTCGAAGGCGCCGGCGCAGCCGACGTAGTAGAGGTACTCCGCCTCGGGCTTCTCGGCGAGCGTCGGGACGTCCAGCCCCGCGGCCCAGTCGAAGCGCTTCTCGGCGCCGATGCCCCACGGGTTCGACTGCGTCTCCATGCCCTTGAAGGTCCGCGTCAGCTCGGCGGGAAAGCGCGCCTCCTCCTGCACCAGGTGGCGGCGCATGTCGACGATCTTGTCGACGTACTCGATCATCACCGGGCAGGACTCCTCGCAGGCGCGGCAGACGTTGCACGCCCACAGCACCTCGTCCGTGATCACCGGCCCGACGACGTTCTCGCCCACCGGCGGCGGCTCGGCGCCGTCGCCATCGGCGCGGTGGTGGACGCGCTTCTCGATCACCTCGTCCTGGTGCGCGTAGAGGTAGTCGCGGAGGTCGAGCAGCAGCTGGCGGGGCGCGAGCGGCTTCTTGGTGGCCGTCGCCGGGCACTGCGACGAGCAGCGCCCGCACTCGGTGCAGCTGAACATGTCGAGGACCTGCTTCCAGTCGAAGTGGTCGACGTGCGAGCTGCCGAAGCGCGTCGCGTTCTCGAGGTCCTGCTTGGAGAGCTGGCCGATCGGCTCGAGCTTGCGGAAGAAGACGTTGGGCAGCGACGTGATGATGTGGAAGTGCTTCGAGCGCGGCAGCAGGTTCAGGAAGACGAGGACGACGAGGTTATGGACCCACCAGGCGACGTTGCTCGTCCCCGCCGCCACGCCGGGCCCCGCTGCGGCGAGGAGGGGGGCGACCCGGCTCGAGATCGGCTCCCACGCCCCCTCGCGCGCCACCTCGGGATCGGTGGCATGGACGACGAGCCGGCCGCCGTCGTAGACGAGCCCCGTCACCATGATCGTCGCGATGAACCCGAGGATGACGTACGCCTCCCAGTGCGAGTGGCCTTGCAGCCGGCGCTCCGCGGGCGCGTAGCCGAAGAGCCGCGCGGGCCGGGTGACGAGCCAGCGGGCGAACGCGACGGCGACCCAGAAGAGCACGATTGCCTCCATCAGGTCGCGGAGGGCCAGGTACGGCCCGCCCAGCAGCCGCATGCTGAAGCCGGGGAGGTAGAACCGGTCGCTGTAGCCGCGGCCGAACATCGTCATGATCTGGAGGCCGAGGATCGTGAAGCCCCAGAAGATGAAGAAGTGCATCCAGCCGGCGCTGGTCTCGTTCACGGACGCCACCTCGGGCCGCACGAACTTCTGCTGGCCGAAGAAGTAGACCGCGACGGCCTGGAGCCGCTCGGCGATGCGGTCGAAGCGGTTGACCGGGGCGGCGGCGCGGAGGAGGTTGAAGCGACCCCAGAGCTGACGGACGAAGACGCCGAGCGCCACGAGGAGGCAGAGGCTGAAGACGATCGCCGTGGCCATGCGGCTCCCGCTTAGTCTACGGTCGGCGGTCATGCAACCGCGCGGCGCTCGCACCGCCGGCGCGGCGCTCCTCGCGCTGGTCGCCTGTGGCGCGCGCGAGCCGGCGGCCGTCGTCCACACCGCCGGCGGGGGGCGGGCCGAGGTCGCGGTGGAGGTCGCGGCCACCCCCGAGGCGCAGGCGCGCGGCCTCATGTACCGGCGCGTGCTCGCCGACGGGCAGGGCATGCTGTTCGTGTTCCCGGCCGAGGCGCCGCACCAGTTCTGGATGAAGAACACCTTCATCCCGCTCGACATGATCTTCATCGCGGCCGACGGCCGGATCGTCGGCATCCACCCCAACGCGACGCCGCTCTCGACCGCACCGCTCGGCGTCGAGCGCCCGTCGCGCTACGTCCTCGAGGTCCCGGGCGGCTGGGCGGCGCGGCGCGGCGTCGCGCCGGGCGACCGCGTCGAGCTGCGCGGCATCGCCTTGAATTCCCCATGAGCGCATACTAGACAACGCTGCTTTCAGCCCGATGGGCATCAAGGAGAATCTCGAGGAGCTCGAACGCCGCACTCGCGACGCGCTCCTCGGCGGCGGCGAGGAGCGGCTCCGCCGCCAGCACGAGGAAGGCAAGCTCTCCGCTCGCGAGCGCGTCGAGCAGCTCCTCGACCCGGGCAGCTTCGTCGAGCTCGACCGCTTCAAGACCCATCGCTGCAGCGACTTCGGCATGACCGAGCGCCGGATCCTGGGCGACGGCGTGGTCACCGGGCACGGCACGATCGACGGCCGCCGCATGTTCGTCTTCTCGCAGGACTTCACGGTGTTCGGCGGCAGCCTCTCCGGCGCCTTCGCCGAGAAGGTGTGCAAGGTGATGGACCTCGCCATGCGCACGGGCGCACCGGTGATCGGCCTCAACGACTCGGGCGGGGCGCGCATCCAGGAGGGCGTGGTGAGCCTCGCGGGCTACGCCGACATCTTCCAGCGCAACGTCATGTCCTCGGGCGTGATCCCGCAGATCTCGGTGATCATGGGGCCGTGCGCCGGCGGCGCCGTCTACTCGCCGGCCATGACCGACTTCATCTTCATGACCAAGTCGAGCGGCTACATGTTCATCACCGGGCCCGACGTCATCAAGACGGTCACCCACGAGGAGGTCACCAAGGAGGAGCTCGGCGGCGCGGACACCCACAACCAGCGCAGCGGCGTCGCCCACTTCGAGGGCGAGAACGACGCCGACACCCTCGCCATGGTGCGCGAGCTGCTCTCCTTCATCCCGAGCAACAACCTCGAGGACCCGCCCTTCGTCCCGACCGACGACGACCCCAACCGCCGCGACCCGAGCCTCGGCACGATCATCCCCGACAGCCCGAACAAGCCCTACGACATGCACGACCTCATCCGGGGGGTGATCGACGACGGCTACTTCTTCGAGGTGCAGCCCGCCTTCGCCCGCAACATCATCTGCGGCTTCGCGCGGCTCGGCGGGCGCTCCGTCGGCATCGTCGCCAACCAGCCGGCCTTCCTGGCCGGCGTCCTCGACATCGACGCGGCGGTGAAGGCCGGGCGCTTCGTCCGCTTCTGCGACTGCTTCAACGTGCCGATCATCACGTTCGTCGACGTGCCCGGCTTCCTGCCCGGGACCGCGCAGGAGTTCGGCGGGATCATCCGGCACGGCGCCAAGCTCCTCTACGCGTTCTGCGAGGCGACCGTCCCGAAGGTGACGATCATCACCCGCAAGGCCTACGG
>VBKF01000162.1 GCA_005888095.1 Deltaproteobacteria bacterium
AGCCGATCTCCGCCGACTGCGCCGCCGCGCTGCACGGCATGCTCGGCGACGCGCTCGCCCGGGTCGGCGCCGCGAAGTCCTGAGCGGCGGCGCGGCTACCAGGCGTAGGCCTCGGGCGCCTCACCGCCCGGGCCGGGCCAGATGCGGTCGAGCGCGGCCCGGTGGTCGGGCGAGAGCACGATGTCGAGCGCGTGCAGGCTCCCCACGAGCTGCGCGACCGTGCGCGGCCCGATGATCGGCGCGGTCACCGCCGGGCAGCCGAGCAGCCAGGCGAGCGCCACGTCGGCCGGCGCCTCACCGAGCTCGCGACAGAAGCCCTCCCAGGCCTCGAGCTGCGCGCGACGCTCCTCCACCCGCTTCCGGATCCGCTCGCTCGCCCGGCGTCCCTCGCCCGCCGCCGCGAGCGCGCCCGCGAGCAGCCCGCCCGCGAGCGGGCTCCAGGGCAGGAGACCGAGGCCGTGGGCCCGGCAGGCCGGGATCACCTCGAGCTCCACGGTTCGCGCGGTGAGGTTGTAGAGGCTCTGCTCGGACACGAGGCCGAGGAAGTGGCGCTCGGCGGCGACGGCGTTCGCCTGCGCGATGTGCCAGCCGGCGAAGTTGCTGCTCCCGACGTAGATCACCTTCCCCGCCGTCACGAGCTGCTCCATCGCCTGCCACACCTCGTCCCACGGCGTGTCGCGGTCGACGTGATGCATCTGGTAGAGGTCGATGCGGTCGGTCCGCAGGCGCCGCAGGCTCTCGTCGCAGGCACGGCGGATGTGCCACGCGGAGAGCCCCCGGTCGTTCGGCCCCTCGCCCATCCGCCCGTAGACCTTGGTGGCGAGGACGACGCGCTCGCGGCGCCCGCCACCCTGCGCGAGCCAGCGTCCGACGATCTGCTCCGTGATGCCCTCGCCGGTGCGCCAGCCGTAGACGTCGGCGGTGTCGAGGAAGTTGATGCCGAGCTCGAGGGCGCGGTCCAGGATGGCGAAGCTCTCGGCCTCGGCGGCGAGGGGCCCGAAGTTCATGGTACCGAGGCAGAGGCGGCTCACCTTGAGGCCCGTCCGCCCGAGACGCGCGTAGTCCATTCCCGCCTCATAGCATGCCCGCCGCGAGGCGTCCGCGGGCCCTTCTCTTTGCGTGCGGCCCGGCTACACTGGCGGCATGCCGACTGCGACCTGGAATGGCACGGTACTGGCCCAGAGCGAGCACTGCGAGATCGTCGAGGGGAACCGCTACTTCCCGCGCGACGCGGTGAACCCGGCCTACCTGCGCGACAGTCCCACCCACACCACCTGCCCGTGGAAGGGCGTCGCCAGCTACTACCACGTCGTGGTGAACGGCGAGACCAACGAGGACGCCGCCTGGTACTACCCGGAGCCGAAGGAGGCCGCGCGGCGCATCAAGGACCACGTCGCCTTCTGGCGCGGCGTGCGCGTGGAGGACTGATCGGATGATCCGCTTCTACTATGGTTCCGGCTCGCCCTTCTCGTGGCGCGTGCAGCTCGTGCTCGAGGAGAAGGGGCTCCCCTACGAGCCCGTGCTGCTGAGCTTCAGCAAGGGCGAGCTGAAGAGTCCCGAGCACCTCGCCCGCAGCCCGCACGGCAAGGTCCCGGCGCTCACCGACGACGGGCTGACGCTCTACGAGTCGAGCGCGATCGTCGAGTACCTCGAGGAGCGCTACCCCAAGCCGCCCCTCATGCCCGCCGACGTCGCCGCGCGGGCCGTCGTCCGGATCGAGGAGCTCGAGTGCCTCCTCTACCTGGCCGAGGCGTTCCGCGCCGTCGCCCGCCAGGCGTTCTTCACGCCGCCCGAGCGGCGCGACGCCGCGGCGCTCGAGGCCGCACGTGCCGATGTCCGCACCCAGATCGAGCGGCTCGAGGCGCGGGCCGCAGCACGGCGTGGGCGGTTCATCGTCGGCGGCGAGCCCTCGCGGGCAGATTTCACGTGGCTCCCCTTCGTCGAGATCGCGGGGCGCGCGGGCGTCGAGCTCGATCGGGCCCGCATCCCCTGGCTCGTCGACTGGCGCGAGACGATGCGCGCCCGGCCGAGCTACGACCGGAGCTACCCGCCGCACTGGCGGGCGTGAACCGATGCGCCGCGAGATCTTCACCGACGAGCACGCGATGTTCCGCGCCCAGTTCCGGCGCTTCGCCGAGCGCGAGATCGAGCCCAAGGTCGCCGAGTGGAACCGCAGCCGGACGACCGACCGCGCCACCTGGCGCCGCCTCGGCGAGGAAGGCTTCCTCGGCCCGGCGATGCCCGCGGAGTACGGCGGCGGGGGCGGCGACTTCCTCTACGACGTGATCGTCATGGAGGAGATCGCCTGGCGGCGGGCGCACGGGCTCATGACCGCCGTGCACTCGTCGATCTGCATGCCGTACCTCCTCGCCTACGGCACCGAGGCGCAGAAGCGGCGCTGGCTGCCGCCCGCGATCCGCGGTGAGTGCCTGCTCGGCATCTGCATGACCGAGCCGGGCACGGGCTCCGACCTGGCGAACGTCCAGACCCGCGCCATCCGCGACGGGGACCACTACGTCGTCAACGGCACCAAGACCTTCATCTCCCTCGGGCAGCTGGGCGACCTCTTCATCGTGGTCGTGAAGACCAATCCAGGGGCCGACCCGCCGCACGGCGGCATCAGCCTCCTCCTGGTCGCGGCCGATACGCCGGGCTTCGTCCGCGGCCGCAAGCTCGACAAGCTCGGCCTCCACGCGCAGGACACGAGCGAGCTCTTCTTCCAGGACTGCCGCGTGCCGGTCGGGAACCTGCTCGGCGGCGAGGGCCAGGGCTTCAAGATGCTCATGGAGAAGCTCCAGCAGGAGCGCATCTCGATCGCGGTCTCCTCGCTCGCCTCCTGCCGCCGATCGCTCGCCGACACGATCGCCTACGTGCGCGAGCGGCACGCGTTCGGGCAGCCCATCGCCGCCTTCCAGAACACGCAGTTCAAGCTCGCCGAGCTCGCGACGCAGGTCGAGATCGGCGAGGCCTTCGTCGACCGGGTGCTCGCCGCCCACGGGCGCGGCGAGGAGCTCGTCCAGGAGGCCTCGATGGCCAAGTGGTGGACGACGGACCTCCAGAAGCGCCTGACGAGCGAGTGCGTGCAGCTCCACGGCGGGTACGGCTTCATGACCGAGTACCCGATCGCCACCGACTTCGCCGATGCTGCGGTCCAGTCGATCTACGCGGGCACGAACGAGATCATGAAGGTCATCATCGCGCGGCGGATGGGGCTCGGCTGACGGCGGCTCACGGCGGAGGCTGCGTGCGCAGGATCGCCCGGCGGTAGACCGCCGGCGTGACGGCCCGCACGATCGGGGCGAGCGTCTCGAGCGGCGCGACGTTGATCTCGAAGGCTCGGGCATCGAGCGCGCGGAGCACCGCGCGGGACACCTGCTCGGCCGTGCGGTGGACCCAGCGCGGGGGCAGCGTCTGGCCCTCGCGCCTCGCCTGCATGGCGATCCCGGTGGTCGGGACGTAGCCGGGGAACAGGACCTGAACGCGCACGCCCTTCGATTCGAGCTCGTAGGAGATCGATTCGGAGAACGCGATCATCGCCGCCTTCGACGCACAGTACGCGGCCTCGCCGGGAACCGGGCTCCGGCCGACCGCGCTCGAGACGTTGATGATCCGGCCAAATCCCTGCCGGACCATGGCCGGCAGCGCGGCGAGCGTACAGCTCACCATCCCGCCGAAGTTGACGCGCATCACCCGGTCGACGTCCTCGACCGTCGTCGCGAGGATCGAGCGGCGCTCCTCGACGGCGGCGTTGTTGATCAGGATGTCGAGCCTCGCGTGGCGCGAGGCGACGCCCTCGACGACCTCGCGCACGGCGGCGGCCTCGGCAACGTCGAGCGGCGTGACCTCCGAGCGGGGCGAGGTACGCTGCAGCAAGGGGAGAAGCGCGCGCAGGGCCTCGACCCCGCGCGCGACGCCGACCACGACGGCGCCGGCGCGCGCGAGGTCCAGGCTGATCTGGCGCCCGATGCCCATCGACGCCCCGGTGACGAGAGCTACCTTGTCGCGCAGGTCCATACGGCCTCGTCCTTCCTACAAGGCGCCCCGCGGCACAACCCGGGGGGAAACCCGTGCTGCGACCGTACGATTTTTTCTTGACAGCGCCCTTGCCGGCACCGTATGGACGGCGCTTCCGACATCGTCACGCGTGGGAGGACGCCAATGAGACCGTTCCGATCGCTGCTCGCCGCGCTCCTCGCCTTGCCGTCTCTTGCCCGGGCCGCGGACCTGCCGGTCAGGTACACGGTGCAGGAGAAGCCCCTCAAGACGGCGATCGCCGGCACGAGCCTCACCTTCGAGCTGTTCCGCGACTCGGCGTGCGCCACCCCCGCGGTGCACAGCGCGTCGGTGCTGATCGAGAACGTCACGCTGATCACGAAGCTCAAGCAGCTCACGCCCAAGGGCGACACCAAGCTGCCGAGCACGGACGAGCTCGCGCTGACGCTCACCGGCGTGACGGCGGCGGGCAATCTCTATCTCAAGGTCACCGGGACGGGCATCGTGCCCATCGGGGGTGCCTGCCAGGCGCAGGCTGCCCAGGTGATCGCGGCGAACTGCGTCGACGGCATCCAGAACCAGGGCGAGACCGACGTCGACTGCGGCGGAGCCACGACCTGTCTCCGCTGCGCGGCCGGGAAGAGCTGCACCGCCAACGGCGACTGCCAGAGCAACGCGTGCCAGGCGGGCGTCTGCCTGGCCCAGGCGAGCTGCAGCGACGGGTTCACCGACGGCACCGAGACCGACGTCGACTGCGGCGGCATGAACATGTGCCCGCGCTGCGCCGACGGCAAGACGTGCACCAACGGCGGCGACTGCCAGAGCAGCTCGTGCGCGGGCAGCGTCTGTCAGCCGCCGAGCTGCACCGACGGCGTCCGCAACGACGGCGAGACCGACGTCGACTGCGGCGGGACGAACGCGTGTCCCCGCTGCGGCATCCACCAGTCCTGTGCGCTGGGGTCAGACTGCCAGAGCGGCATCTGCATGGGCGGAGTCTGCGAGCCGTAGAGGGGAGAGCCGACCGACCGCTCAGCCGGCTGCCTGGCAGAGCACCATCCAGGTGGAGGGGTTCCGATCCGGGCTCCACTCGAGCGCCCGGATGAGGAGCCGCGCCGGCGGGCCGAGGCGGAGGTAGCGGAGGCGGTTGAGCCGCCGCTGCCAGGTGAAGCGGCGCATGACGCCCTCGACCCGTCGCGGCACGAGGCCCGCGCCCTCGAGCTCCGCGATCAGCTCCTCGCGCAGCCAGAGCTCGTCGTACACCTTGTAGGTGTGCAGGCCCTGCTTCAGCCGGTGCGGCAGGGAGACGAGACGGTTCTGGGCGTCGAGGACGAGGTGACCGCCGGGCCTGAGCACGCGCTTCAGCTCGCGGTAGAGGGTCTCGCGCCCGCTCCGATCGAAGTGGCGGATGAAGCGCAGCGTGTAGACCAGGTCGAAGCTCCCGGTCGCGAAGGGCAGGCTGAAGCCGTCGCCCCGGACGAACCGCCACGCGAGGCCCCTCGCGCCCGTCCGCCGGCGCGCCTCGGCAAGCATGTTGGGGCTGCCGTCCATGCCGACCATGACGGGGGCCGCATGGACCTCGGCGCTCAGGCGCCCGGGGCCGACTGCCAGCTCGAGGACGCGGTGCGGCCGGAGATCGCCGATGACCCGGTTGAGGAAGCCGACCTGCCGCTCGTGCAGCACGGTGTTGAACGGCTCGCTGATGCGCACGGCGATGTAGCTGCCGACGACGTCGGGGTCGTCGTAGAACTCCTGGATGCCGCTCTTGGTGCGGATCGGCTCTGTGGCTGTCTCGGGAGGCACGCGGGTTCGCCGGTGGGAACGTGGTCGCAGAGCGCCGCGGACGGCGCACCAACGGCGCGAATCTAGCGGCGGCCCGATTCGTGGTCAAGAAAAGGCGCCGCGAGCACGCTCCCGCCGGGGCGAGTCGAAGCCCGGCTGCGGATACGCTCATGCCCACGAGTACCGGGGAAGGCAGGCGTGCCGGGACCTTGCGCCGATGCATGGTGGCCGCTTTCCCAAGGAGGCATGCGCGGCAGCCCGAAACGGTGCGCATCTTGCTGTTCGCATGGTACCCTGCCGGCTCCCATGACGGCACCCGAGGTCACCGTCATCCGTGATCCCGCCCGCCTCCCGACCCTCGACGGGGAATGGGACGACCTCCTCGCGCGCTCCGCGAGCGATACCGTCTTCCTCACGTGGGACTGGCTCCGGACCTGGTACGAGGTCTACGGCGCCGAGGTCGAGCCCTGCGTCGTGCTCGTGCGGGAGAACGGCCGCCTGGTCGCGGCCGCGCCGCTCAAGATCGAGGCGCGCCGGCTCTACGGCCTCCGCGTCCGCCAGCTCGAGTTCATCGGCACGGGCCGCGCCGTGTGCCCGGACTTCCTCGACCTCGTGATCGAAGCCGGCCGCGAAGCGGAGCTCGCGCGGGTGCTCCTCGGCGCCCTTCGCTCGGAGCCGGGCTGGGACCGCATCGCGCTGAGCGACCTGCCCGCCTCCTCGCCCGTGCGCGAGCCGCTCGAGGCCGCGATGACCGCGGCGCGCCTGCGCCCGTTCAGGCAGGTCGACCGTACCTGCCCCTACCTGACGCTGCCCGGCACGTGGGCCGAGCTCGAGCAGCGGCTGACGCATAACTTCCGGCGCAACCATCGCAAGAAGCGGCGGCGCCTCGGGGCCGCGCTGGTGCATTGGGACGCCGGCCAGAGCGTGCGGGACGCGCTCGCCACGCTCGCGACGCTGCACCAGGGACGCATGGAGACCTCCGGCCGCGGGGGCAACTTCCGCAAGCCCGATTACCTGGCCTTCCATCAGCGCTTCGCCGAGCGCGCAGCGCAGCGAGGCTGGCTCTACCTGGCCTTCCTGCACAAGGACGGCCGGGCCATCGCGGGGCGCTACGGCTTCGTCTACCGCGGCACGTACTACGCGTACCAGTCCGGCTTCGACCCCACGGCCGGCGACGATTCGCCCGGGGAAGTGCTGCTCGGGATGGTGATCGAGGACCTGATCGGGCGGGGCGTGCGCGAGTTCAACTTCCTGCGCGGGCCGCAGCCCCACAAGTTCCACTGGGCCGACCGCAGCCGCGAGACGTTGCGGGTCGAGGGGTGGCGGCACACGGCCCTCGGGCCCCCGCTCGCCGGCCTCGACCGGCTGGCGGCCATCGGCCGTCGCGTCCGCCGTCGCTGGGCGGGCATGACGCGTGCGCCGCGGCCCGCGAGCGAGTGTGTTGCGCTGGTCGCGCGCCACGCCACGGCCTGATTCACTCCACCAGCCCCGTCATCCTGACGCTCACCTCCCACAGCCGCCGCGCGAGCCTCTCGTCGTACGACGCCGGCGACGAGCGCGCTTCCCGGCAGTCGACGAAGTAGCGGCCGCTGACGCCCTCGACCGCCGGCGAGGCGGCGAGGTGGACGGACGTCGCCGCGCCATCCTCCGCGGTCCGGAAGAAGGGCTTCAGCGCCCGCGCCACGAGCCTCGCCAGGCGGCCGTTGTTGTGTCCGAGTCCGGTCGCGACCGCGCCCGGATGCAGGCAGTTGGCGGTGACGGCCGTGCCGGCCAGCCGGCGCGCGAGCTCGTAGGTGAAGAGCACGTTGGCGAGCTTCGACTGGGCGTAGACGGCCATCCCGCGATAGCGGCGCCGGCGGCCGAGGTCGTCGAAGTCGATCCGGCCCCAGCGATGGACGTCGGAGGCGACGTTCACGATGCGGGCCGGGCCGCCCGCGGCGAGCCGGCCGAGGAGGAGATGCGTCAGGAGGAACGGCGCGAGGTGATTGACGGCGAAGACGGTCTCGATGCCGTCGGCGGTCTCGGCGTAGCGCAGGTTCACCACGCCGGCATTGTTCACGAGCACGTGCAGCGCGGGGTACGCCGCACGGAGGGCGTCGGCCACTCCGCGAACCGCCTCCTGTGATGACAGATCCGCGACGAAGAGCGTTACGCCATCGTGGCGGCTCGCGGCCCGCACCTCCGTGACCAGCGCCTCGCCGCGGGCGCGGTCGCGGCAGACGAGGCCGAGGGTCGCGCCCAGACGGCCGAGGGCGTGCGCGGTCGCCCGCCCGATCCCCGAGCTGGCCCCGGTTACCACGCAGACCCGGCCCCGCAGGTGCCCCTCGCTCACGCCCGCCCTTCTGCCGCGGGACGCCCCGGTTGTCGACCGACCCGCTTGACATGACCACCGACCGTCCGGGATAGTAGCACCGACCGATCGGTCGGTCCGATGCCAGCAGCCGACGCCGCCGTCTCCGCCGAGCAGACCTCGCGCGACAAGATCCTCGACGCCGCGGAGGCGCTGTTCGCCAAGCGCGGCTACGCGGCCATCGGGCTGCGCGAGCTCGCGGAGGTGGTCGGGCTCGGCAAGTCCTCCCTCTTCCACCACTTCCGGAACAAGGCGCAGCTCTACGCCGCGGTGACGGCGCGCATCCTGGTGCGCATCGAGGCGCGGCTCGTCCGCTCGCTCGCCGCCGGCGGTGATCCGCTCGTGCGCCTCGAGCGCTGGCTCGACGACCTGGTCGATCTGCTGGCGGACAACCCGACCTACGCCCGCGTGCTCCTGCGCTCGCTCTTCGAGGACGACGACCTGCCGGGCGACCTGCCGGAGGAGATCGAGGGTCACCGGGCGATCGCCGACATGATGGCCGCCGTCGGCGGGCTCCTGCGCGAGGGGATGGGCGCGGGCCTGTTCCGCCCGCTCCACGTGAACCACTTCCTGCTGACGCTCGTCGGCATCATCGTGTTTCCCTTCGCGTCGGGCGAGTTCGGCGCGGAGGTGCTGGGCAAGGACCTGTTCGACGCGGCCGAGGTCCGGCGCCGCAAGCGCGAGATCCGCGCGCTCCTGCGCTCCGGGCTGGTCGCACGCGCCTCGCGCTGAGGGAGAAGACCATGGAGAAGATACTGGCCGAGTACCGCCGGCGGCTCGGGGACTTCGAGCTCGTCGAGATCGACGAGGACCGGATCGCGGCGCTGCGTCGCGAGCTGGACGTCGACGTGCCCGTCGACCTCCACTGGACGTGGACCTACGCGAGCGAGGTGGAGGAGCTGCGGGCGCTCTACGAGCGCGGCAAGAAGGGCCAGTGGAACGCCGAGGCCGACGTCGACTGGTCGGTGCCCTTCCCGCGCCACGAGTGGTTCCTGCCGCGCGAGGGGCTCCAGATCCTGCCCTCGGTCCTGACCGCCATGGGTGCGGACGAGGCCACCTGCCAAGAGGCGGGGTTCGACGAGTTCGCCCACACCCTCTCGCAGCTCCTGCACGGCGAGCAGGCGGCGCTCCAGCTCTGCGGCCAGCTCACCAACGCCTGCCCCACCATGGACGCCAAGTTCTACGCCGCCTCGCAGGTGATCGACGAGGCACGCCACGTCGAGGTGTTCGCCAAGTTCCTCGAGCGCAAGGTGGGCACGATCTACCCGATCGGTGGGACCCTCAAGGTGCTCCTCGACAAGCTGCTCGCGGCGCCCACGTGGAAGATGAAGACGCTCGGCATGCAGTGCCTGTTCGAGGGCATGGCGGTCGGCATCTTCGACATGATCCAGAAGGGCTCGACCAACCCGCTCCTCTCCGACGTCATCCGGCGCGTGAAGCAGGACGAGGCGCGCCACGCGGCGTTCGGCATCCTCACCATGCGCCGGACGGTCCGCGAGGCGACGCCGGAGGAGCTGGTGGAGATGGAGGACTTCTCGTTCAGCCTCCTCGAGGCGCTCAACGCGAACCAGCAGCTCGACATGCTGCGCGAGCTCTGTCCGAAGTACGGGCTCGATCCCGACAACGTCGTCGCGATGCTGCTCGCGCAGCCCGAATGGGCGAAGTTCAACAGCGACGTCTTCATGCACACGGTGGTGCCGAACCTCGCCCGCCTCGGCCTCATCACCGAGCGCACCGAAGCCGGCTACCGGGCGTGCGGCATCCTGTGGGGCGACCGGTTCGGGTTCGGCACCGACGCGGACGTCCAGTCGAGCCTCGCGGGCAGCTGAGGCGCGGCGGCCCTACTTCTTCACCTTGCGGTGGAAGGACCGCTCGGTCTTTCCGCTCGCCGCCTCGGCGCGCTGGGCGGCCGCCTCGGCACGGCTCGCGGCCGTCTCGGCCCGCCGCGCCGCGTCCTCGGCCCGGGCGACCGCGGCATCTTCCTTCCCCTGGGACATCTTGGCGCAACCGGCGGAGAGCGTACCGACCAGCATCAGGCTCGCTGCGAGGCAACCGACCGATCCTAGGCGCATCCCATTACCCTCCTTCCGGCGCCCCAGCACGGGCGCCCCACGCGCGACTTTCTTGGCACAGCCCCGCCGCGCTTGGCAATCCAGCCAGCTGTCTCCTACGAGGTGCGGGCGGGCACCCCTGCCGGCGAGACGCGGAACGGCACGCCCGCCGAGCTCCGGAGCGCGGCCTTCACGAGGTCGCTGTCCACGCCGCCGCCGAGCCCCTGTCGCGTGAGCGCCGCGAGCGCCCGGCGGTAGGACGGGCCTCCGTAGCGGTAGACGTCGCGGTGCACCTCCACGTACACCGCGCCCTGGCGGCGTCCGACCTTGACGGGCTGGTACGTGAAGTCGACGCGCGTGCCGACGGGTGCGAGCGGAAAGAGCCGCTGGATATCCTCCGGGTAGAGCCGCACGCAGCCGTGCGTCACCTGCATGCCGATCCCCCAGGGCACGTCCGTGCCGTGGATGCTGAAGGGCGGCAGCGACAGCTCCATGCGGTACTTGCCGAGCGGATTGTCGGGGTCGCCGCCCGCGATCGAGCGGCGATCGTCGCCGTACTCGCGGATGTGCTCCTGGCGGATCGACTCCGGGATCACCCATTGCGGGTTGACCGTCTTGCCGCGGATGTGGAACTTGCCGCGCGGCGTCCGCCACCCCTCGCGGCCGATGCCGATCGGGTACGTCTCGACGAGCAGCGTCCGCGGCTCGCCAGGCGGGTGGCGGTAGAAGTAGAGCCGCATCTCGGGCACGTTCACGACGATGCCCTCGTAGGTGCAGCAGGGCAGGATCCACGCGGTCGGCAGCACGACGCGCGCGCCAACGGGCGGGAGGATCGGGTCGATCCCGGGATTCGCCTCGACCAGCTCGCCGTAGCCGAGGTCGTAGTACCGCGCGACCTCGAAGAAGGTCTCCCCCGCCCGGATGCGGTATGTGCCGAGCCGGCCGATGACCGTGTCGTCGGGCGCGGCCGGGATGCGGTAGGTCGCGATCGGCTTGCGCGCGAACGCGCCCTCGTTGAACGCGGGCGGTCCGGTCAGCGAGCGGACCCACCGGGTGCCGGCGCAACCGGAGAGCAGCATGACGACCACCAGGCCCGCCGCGCCCCGCACCCCCATCACCCTCGCGCCTTCCGGCCGCCGCATCCCCTTCGCCTCTATGATCGCGGGCGCCGCGCTGTCAAACGCCTCGGCTCACATGCCCTGCACGCGTTCGGGCCGCACCTTGTACAGGATGCGGACCTCGCCCGGCTGGCGGAAGGGGTAGCGGTCCTGGCCGAGGTACTTCTTCGCGAGCGCGTCGATGTGGGCATCGGCTCCCTGCTCCGTCGCCTCGACGACGCGGCCGCGGATCTGGACGTAGCGATAGGGGTTGTCCGGATCCTGGATCGCGAGCGCGACGCGGGGGTTGCGGGCGAGGTTTCTCACCTTGACGCGACCCTTGGCCGTGTTGAAACGGATCGAGGTCCCGTCGTAGTCGACCCACACCGGCGTCACCTGGGGCGCGCCGTCGGGTCCGACGGTGGCGAGGTGCGCGAAGGCCTTCTTCTCGAAGAGATCCCTGTAGGCGTCGAGGGTGGCCGCCATCGGTGCGCCTCCTTTGGAATCGCCCCTTACCAGCGCGCAGGCATGGTGGAAACCACGTCTTCGGGCGAGGAGAGATCTGGTACGCTCGCCGCCGTGGCGCGGGGCGACGAGCCGGTGGTCATCCCGATCGAGGACGCCCTCGACCTCCATCCCTTCCGGCCCGACGAGATCGCGGCCGTCGTCGAGTCCTACCTCGAGGCGGCCCGCGACGCCGGATTCCGCGAGGTCCGGCTGATCCACGGCAAGGGGCAGGGCATCCAGCGTGCCCGGGTCCATCGCGTCCTCTCGACGAGCCCGCACGTCGAGCGGTTCGGCGACGCGCCACCGGAGCGCGGCGGCTGGGGCGCGTCGGTCGTGCGGCTCAGGCCGTTGGGTTGAGGGGGCGGTCGCCCGGCGCTCCACTGCGGACGCGGCGGTCAGAGGGCCGGCGGAGCGGCGAGGGCGATGCCCGTGTCGGGCTTGCGCGCGAAGGCGGGGGTGCAGTGCGGCGCCGCCTGCCGGCGGGTGCCCTGAGCCGAGCGCGTCTCGTGGGCGGCGCGGGCCGGCGAGCTCGGGGGCGGCGGCGCCGCGGCGACGCGCACCTGCGCCGCCGACGGCTGCGGCGCGCACGCCTGCACGTGCTCGGCGAGACGCACCACGGCAAGAAAGCGCGGTACGTAGTCCTGGCTCTTCCGCGGCAAGCGCCCGCTCGCCGCGAGCTCCCAGAACGACGCGTGCGGCTGCCGCGCGAGCGCCCGGTTGATGCGGCCTTCGCCCGCGTTGTAGGCGGCGAGCGCCAGCGGCCAGTCGCGGAAGCGGGCGTGGAGGAAGCGCAGGTAGCGGACGGCTGCACGCGTCGAACGCGCGGGGTCGGTTCTGTCGTCGCGCTGCGAGTTGACGACGAGGCCGAAGCGCCTCGCGGTGGCCGGACGCAGCTGCCAGAGCCCGAGCTCGCCGTGCCGGCCGCGCGCGCGCGGCTCGAAGCCGCTCTCGACCGCGGGGAGCAGGGCCAGTCCCGCGGGCAGGCCCGCGTCCACGACCAGCTGGCGGAGCTGTGGCAGGTAGGGGGCGCCCCGCGCCATGGTCTCCCGCGTGTCGTCCGCGAGCTCGCGCCGTGTCCGCATCCGTCGCTCCCAGGCACTCACCAACGGGTGATCGACGCAGGCGAGCGCCGGCTGCTCGGCGGGCCTCGAGCGGCGGGCAACATCCATCGACGGGCGCGGGCGTGGGTCGGGCGCCACCCGCGGATCGACGGGGCGACGGATCGAGCCGCAGGCGGCGAGCACGAGCCCGAGCAGGGCCGGAATCGAGCGCATGTGCCAATCAGCAAGCCTCCTGCCGCGTCACCCCGCGCGTGCCGTGCGACCTGCCGATCACGACGGCGCGTCGGGCCTTCAACGGCCCGCGTCCGGCACCTCCTCAAGCGATCTCCGGTCGGCTCCGCATGGCGCCGCGCGTGCGGCTCGCGGTGGTCGGCGCCGAAAGGCAGACGCCAGCGGCCAGAACTGAACGCCCGTCGCCGCAAAACCACGCCGCGTTTTGCCCGCAGCGCGCGCTCGGTGATGCGAGCTCTGGACGCCTCACGCTGGCGCGCGATTTGCTGCCCACCGCCCGCTCATGCAAAAGGGCGCCGCACGACCGGGACTGCTTCTTGCCGCCTCGCTGACGATCCTGCTGTCGGCGCGCTCCGCGCCGGCGCTCGTTCTCTGCCGGCGGGCGTGCGCCGCGTCGATCGCCGACTGCATCGCCACCCAGGGCTTCCGGACGGAATGCGGACGCCAGACGGTGATGCGCTGCAGGCTCGAAGGCCCCGGCGTGTGCGCAGCGGGGACGGCCGTGGTGACGGTGCTCTGGCCTCCGACGTCTCTCGCCGCTGCCGCGGTCTCGACTGACACCATCCATTTGACCTGGGCCGACAGCGGCCTCGATGCCGGCTACTCGGTCGAGCGGAGCGCCGACGGCGCGACCTTCGCGGCGGTCGGGACCACGCTGCGGAACGTGACGGCGTACAGTAACCGCGGTCTGGCAAGCGCGACCACCTATTACTACCGGGTTCGATCGCTGGGGCCGAGGGGCACCGCCTCCGCCTACTCGAGCGTGGTGAGCGCGATGACGCTCGGTGGCGATGTCAACGCGCCCTCGACGCCGACCGACCTCACGGCGTCCGGCGCGCGCTGCGGGCAGGTCGATCTCGCCTGGGCCGCGTCGACCGATACCGGTTCGGGAGTGATGGCCTACAACATCTACCGGGACGGCTCTCTTCTCGCTCGGGTGATGGCGCCTGCCACGGTGACCTCCGACGCGAACGTCGGCGCCTTCACGCTGTACAGCTACGCCGTCTCGGCCGTCGACCCCGCCGGCAACGAGTCGCCGCCGAGCGCGGGGGCGAGCGTCAGGACAGCACTCTGCCGCGCGGTGACCACGTCGACGACCAGCACCACCACGACGACCACTACGACCATCGGACCCACGTCGACGACCTCCACGACGCGGCCACCCGACACGGCCGCACCGTCCGTTCCGACAGGGCTCTCGGCCTCGGCCGCGAGCTGCAGCCAGGTCAACCTCGCCTGGAGCGCCGCGACGGACACGGGCGGCTCCGGTCTCAAGGGCTACAACGTCTACCGCGGCACTTCCTTCGTGAAGCTGGTGCCCGTGCCGGCCATCGCTACCGCCGACGCCGCCCTGGCCGCGTCGACCGTCTACTCCTACACGGTCTCGGCCGTGGACAACGCCGGCAACGAGTCGGGGAGGAGCAACACGGCGACCACCAACACGCCCGCATGCCCCGACACCACGCCCCCCTCGGTCCCGACGGGCCTCTCCGTCTCGGCCACGAGCTGCAGCCAGATCGACGTCAGCTGGGCCGCATCGACCGACACGGGCGGCTCGGGCCTCAAGGGCTACAACCTCTACCGCAACGGCGCCTTCGTGACGCAGGTCCCGGTGCCTGCCACCTCGACCGCCGACCAGGGCCGGAGCCCCTCCACGGGCTACTCCTACGCCGTCGCCGCCGTGGACAACGCCGGCAACCAGTCGGCGCCCAGCGCCGCGGTCACGGCCACCACGCCGGCCTGCGCGTTGAACCCGGTGCTCGAAGGCTTCGTGCCGGCCGTCGGGACGGCGCGCGACGTCGTCGTGGACGCGGCGAGAGGCCTCGCCTACGTGGCGTCATCGGAGTTCGGGCTCGCGGTCGTGAGCGTCGCGAACCCGGGCGCGCCGGTCGTGCTCGGGGCCGCGAACCCGCCGTTCTACGGTGACCACGTGGCGGTCAGCGGGTCCCTCGCCATCGTCACGGGGAACAGCCTCGGCCTCAGGGTGGTCGACGTGAGCGTGCCGTCGGCGCCGAGGCCCCTCGCGTCGTTGAACGGCACGATGCGCGCGGCGGCCATCGCAGGGCAGCTCGCCTACGTCCTCAACGTCGTGCCGGGCAACCCCTCCCACACCGACCTCATCGTCATCGACGTCCACGTGCCGGCGGCCCCGGCCATCGTCGGCCGGGTCACCCTCGGCATCGACGGTGCGGCGCTGCGGGTGGACGGCGCGCTCGCCTACGTGGCCGCCGGCAGCGCCGGCCTCGAGGTCGTCGACGTGAGCAACCCCTTCGCTCCCACCCTCATCGGAGCCGTCGACACTCCGGGGACGGCGACCGGCGTTGCCGTCGCCAATGGCCGCGCCTACGTGGCGGACGACACCGCGCTCGAGGTCGTCGATGTCACCAGCCCGAGGAGCCCGGTCATCGTCGGCTCGCTGGCGACCCGGGCCCGAGCGGTGACCGTGGTGGGCACGCGACTCTACGTGCTCGACGGCGGCCTGCAGCTCAAGGTCGTCGACGTCACCAATCCCGCCGCGCCGGCCCCGCTGAGCGCCGTGAGCGGCCTCGGAGCCCAGAGCCTCGACGCGGCCGGCAGCCTCGTCTTCCTCGCGAGCCCGCAGGTCGACGTCACGACCAAGACGGCGGGCCTCTACGCGGTCGATGCCTCGATTCCGACCGCCCCGCGGGTGGTCGGCAACAGCTGGGGCGGCTTCGACAGCTGGGGGGTGGCCGTCGCGGGTCCGCTGGCCGTGGCCGCGGGGAACTCCTTCGGCATGAGGGTGGTGGACGTGAGCGTCCCGGCGGCGCCGAGAACGGTGGCTGCCCTCGGCGGCACGATCCGTGGCGTGGCGATCGCGGGGCAGTTCGCCTACGCGCTCAACCTCGTGCCGGGCAATCCCGCCCACACCGATCTCCTCGTGGTCGACCTGCGAGCTCCCGCCTCCCCCGCGGTCGTCGGCCGCACGACGCTCGCCGGGGGCTCGGACGTGAAGGTGGCCGGCTCGCTCGTCTACGTGGCCGCCGGCGGCGCCGGGCTCCAGATCGTCGACGTCGGCAGTCCCCTCGCGCCCGCGATCGTCGGCACCGTCGACACGCCGGGGACGGCCACGGCGGTCGCGGTGGCGAACGGCCATGCCTACGTGGCGGACGATACGGCGCTCGAGGTGGTGGATGTCGCCAACCCGGCGAGGCCGGTGATCGTCGGGTCGCTGGCGACGAGGTCGACGGCGGTGGCGGTAGCGGCCGGGCGCGCCTACGTGCTCGACGGCGGCTTGCAGCTGAAGATCGTCGACGTGAGCGCCCCGGCGGCGCCCGCGCTGCTGAGCGCGACCAGAGGCTTCGGGGCTCAGGGGATCGACGTGGCGGGCACGCTCGCCGTCCTCGCCACGCCTGCGGCCAACCACGACCCGACGGCCGGACTCTACGTCGTCGACGTCTCGAACGCCACGGCGCCGCGACTCGTGAGGCAGGTCATGGTGCCCGGCACCGTCCGCACCGTGGCCGCCGCCGGTGACGTCGTCTACGTCGGCGACGGCGCGGCCGTGGTCGACGTCGTGGCGCTCGTGCCCTAGCGCGCCCTCACGCCGCCGGCGGACACGACTGGGCGCACGTCCGGAAGTTCCACCGGCAGTGGTTCAGGCCGGCCCACGCGTTCTCTCGCGCCTGGTCGCGGCACTCGAAGGCGGCGGCCTGCGCGTTCTCGATGCACCGGGCGCGCTCCGGCGTGCCGTCGCCGTAGAGATCCTGGCAGTTCTGGATGTCGCTGTCACGGGAGGCGTTGCAGGCCGCGATGTCCCGGGCGAGCTGATCGAGCACCGGCCGAGCGCAGCCGTCGCGGTCGGCCCGGCATTGCTCGACGCAGGCGTGGTCGCGATTGAGACAGGCGTCCGTGGCGACCTCGGCGTTCTCCCGGCAGCTCCCCTTGCAGTCGATGCGCGTCGTGACGGCAGCCAGCTTGCACTGCTTGACGCCATCGGGGTTCGGCGGGACGTTGGGGCCGCAGGCCAGCGCGCAGAGCTTGAAGCCCTTGCGACACTCAGAGAGAGCCGGTTTCGCCTGGGCGATCGCGTCCAGCCGACACTGGAAGGCCACGAGCTGGGCCTGGTCGATGCACTGATCGAGCTCCGGAGAGCCGGCGGGATGCGCGTTGCGGCAGCGCTGCTTGGCGGCGGTCAGCGTGTCATTGCAGCTGGCTATGGCCGCGTCGACCCCGGTCGCCGCGCGGCAGTCGTCGCGGTCGGCCCGGCAGGCCTCGACGCACACGTGATCCCGATCGAGGCAGGCGTCCTTCGCGGCGTGGAAGTCCTCCGTGCAGCCGTCCTTGCATTCCTTGTATCCCTGCTTCGCCTCGTCGAGACAGGAATCTCCGGCGCGCGCCGCGGGAACCCCGAGCACCGCAGCGAGCGCCGCCATCGACGCCAGCGACCTGATCGAGAGCACGGCCTTCACTGGGGTTCTCCGTGGGCTCGACCTCGCGTTCGTCACGGACACGTCGTCTCCGTGCACGTCTCGGGCCCACCGCACTTGAGCCCGGAGGTGCACTGCGCCTCGCCAGGCCCGACCACCGTGCAGAGGTTCTGATTCGCGTCATTGCACTTCTTCGAGCTGCTGGCGGGGCACTTGTCTTCCGCCTTGCAAATGCTCTTGGGCAAGTCCCGGTTGTCGCAGTTGCCGGGCGCAGGATTGCAGGACGCGCCCGGCGCCGGCGTGCCGCCGGTATTGTTGAAGCAGTCGAGCGCTTCGATGCACTGGCTGAGACTGGTCTGCGTGGCGCCGGGATTCTGGCACACCCCGTCGCAGAAGCTGAATGTGCTCGCGATCCCGGACGCCGAGCAATTCGACGGGCCGCCGTTGACGACGCAGTTCAGCGCCGCCGCCATGAGCTGGCGGGCCAGCTGGAGCTGACTCTCACCGTCGATGTTGACGCAGAGCGCCTCCTCCGCGGAGTTGGCGTTATCCAGGTTGGTGTTCTGGATCTTCTCCCCGCAGATGATGATGCAACCGCCGGCGGCGTCGATGACGCGCTGAGTGAGGTTCGGGGCGCCCTTCTCGCGGCCCGCATGCGTCGCCCAGAATCCCGGGGTCCGACAGACGAAAGGCCCATTCGTCGGGGTGGTGGTAGAGGTGGTGGTGGTCGTGGTCACCGTGGTCGAAGTGGTGGCGGCGGTAGAGGTGGTGGTCGTCGCCACCGTGGTAGAGGTGGTGGTAGCTACCGTGGTGGTGGTGGTCGCCACCGTGGTCGTGGTCGTCGCTACCGTGGTCGTGGTGGTGGTGGTGGTCGTCGTCGTGGTCGTGGTGGTCGTCGTCGTGGTGGTGACGCACACCATGTGGCGCTGGTCGCACGTTCCGTTGCCGTCGCATCCCGCCGTCGTGCAAGCATCGCCGTCGTTGTCCGTGCAGGGCGTGCTGTCCTGTTTCGGCGGGTTCGTGCACGTCCCATCCTGCTGGTTGCACACGTTTTCGGTACACTCGTTGTTGTCGTCGCAGGTCGGGCAGAGCGGGAGCGAGGCCGACTGCTGGCCCGAGGAGGTGAGCCCGTTGTCGCAGCTGGCGTCGCTCTGGGACGCCAGGTAGCCCGTCACCTCCTCGATCTGGTCGGGCGTGCTGTCGACGCTCTGGGAGAGGACCTTGACGTCAAACTCGAGCGCGCAGAACCCTGGCGGGATGCTCTGGCCCGCGGGAATCATCACGGGGGTGCTCGGCGTGAACACGACCTCGTTCGGCGAGCTGCTCACCGCATGGCCGCTCGACCAGGTCACCCCGGCGCACGTCGTCGTGATCGTCGGGTCGCCCTCGTACTCGACGATGGCTCCTTCGTCGGTGCAGGGAATTCCCAGCGTGAAGTTGGAGTTGCAGTCGAGGTCGAACCGCAGCCGGTTGACGGTGAGCTTGGTGCCGCCCTGGATGCTCCCGGTGCCGAGGGTGAGCCTGACCCGCACCACGTCGCCGGGGCGCGGGAAGTTCGGGCCCGCGACGTAGTCGATCGTCAGCAACCCGTTGCATGTCTTGGCCGCGGCGATTGACGGCACACCTCCGAGGAGACCCAGCACCACCCCGGCCGTCGACAGGCCTCTTGCCGTGGACTTCCAGCTACAGCGCATCTCTACGTCTCCTTCCGTCGGGCGAGCTCGGGCGGCTGCCCCGCTCTCCGCGGGCTCTACTGCCGGCCGCCCGCTCGCGTCAAGCTTTTTTTGAGGATTCTGCTCATCGCCCGAGAAGCCATTCGAGCCATCGGCTGACGCCTCCGCGCGCCTCGGCCTCCCGGGCACCGCTCAGCAGCTTCCGGGCCCGCTCGAGGTAGGCGAGGGCCTCGACATGAAGCCGGTGGACGTCCACCTTCGCCGGCAAGGCGCCACAGCCCCCGGCCCTAGAGCTCAGGTCCTGGCGCCTCACCCGCTGATACTCGGCGAGGGTCCTGTGCCGATCGCGCTCGAAGTAAGGGTAGAACTCCGCGACGAGCTCGCCCGGCCCGCCGGTGTCGTAACAGTTGCTCTCCGAGCTGTAGAGGCTCTGGATCACGAGCAGCTGCGACGCCGTGTTGTTCACCACCTTGTTCCGCCTGACCAGCGCGCGGTCGGCGTTCTCGATCGCGATCCCGCGCTCGTGGTTGTCGAACAGCGTGTTGTCGAGGCACAGAGCGTCGACCGACTGGCTGCTCCAGCGCACGCCCTTGACGTTCTCGTAGGCCGTGTTCCCGATCGCCGCGCCGTTGGCCGACTGCGCGGCGAAGTAGACGCCGCAGTTCTCGTTGCGAAACAGGATATTGCCGTACACGAGCACGTTGCTCGCCCCGTAGACGCGGATGCCCTGGCGGCTTCCGTACGAGGTGTTGTCGACGGCGATCTCGTCCCCCGCGCCCTTGAAGAAGCTCACCCCGGAGTCCTGCATGTGGCGAAAGGTGAAGCCCATCACCGTCACGTAGTGCTTGCCCTGCACGAGGATCCCGTTCCCCCGGTAGATCAGCTCCATCTCGTGCGCGGCGGGAGGACGCCCGTCGCTCGTGTGGAGATAGAGGACCTTTTCGGCGTCGTCGTAGTAGTAGGTCGACGGCAGCTTGGCGACGACGTCGACCGGGGACATCTTCTCCACCACGAGCTCCCGGGTCTCCTGCGTCCCCCGGTAGCGGTACTGGGGGCCGTCCATCTCGACCGCCCCCCAGACAATCGATGGGAGCCTGGCGGTGTAGACCCCGGGGGCCGTGTGGGGCACGAACGTGGCCCCATCGACCGGCTCCGCGCCCGTGACCATCACCGTGCCCGGGGGATCGCCCGTGTGCTGGCCCGTGGGGTCGGCGACGAACACGATCCTCGCGTCGGGGGCACCATCGTTCTCGACCACGACCTCCTCGCGGTAGAGCCCCGGCCCGACGTACGCGATGTCGCCCGGGTGCATCGCCGACGACAGCTTCGACAGGTGTTGCCATGCCGTCTGGGGGGTGAGTCCGTCGCGCGCGTCGTCACCAACCGTCTGGCGGACATAGTAAGTCGCCGCCGCGGCGACGCCGGGTGCGACGAGAACGACCACCAAGGCAAGCGGAAGGGCGGCACGTCGCCCGGCGGCCTGGCGGGTCCCCTCGGCCGCCTTCAACCCACCGCTCGTCCAGGCACTCACCTCATAGCGAGAAACCGTGGGCCACCCAGCCCGCCGCCGTGCGCTTCCACAGCTCGGTGTGGATGGTCGGCGTCGGCTGGTTGGCGATGTAGAATTGGAGGGACATCAAAGCGTCGGTCGCTCCCGACATGTCACCGTACGCCTCGACCCTGTAGCCATACGTTTCGCCGAGGCTCGAGATCTTGATCAGGACCTTGTAGATGCCGCCGTGGATCTTCGCGTCGGGGTTCTTGTACGTGAACCTGTCACCCGAAGGGTACGGCGTGAGGGCGCCGGGAGGCAGCGCCGCGCGGTAGATCATCCCGTTCGAATTCGTCAGCAGCCAGGCGACCTCCGCGCCCATGACATCCGCCGAGATGGGCAGCGACGCGCGCCCGTGCGACTTGAACTGATCGAGGCCCGCGCCCGGCGGACCGAACTTGATGGTCGTCGGGTCCTTGCACAGGGGCCCGCATTGGCAGGTGCCTCCGGTGTGGGTGCAGGCCCTCGCACTGGGCGGGCGTTTCGCACTGCCGCAGGTCGAGCAGTCTTCACCGTTGTGCGGCCCGCCCGAGCATACGGGGGGCTGGCAGGCAGGATCGGCGCAGTCAATGAGCCCGTTGCAGTCGTTGTCGATCATGTCACCGCAATTCTCGGGTCCGGTCGGGACGCAGCCCTGGACGGTGGTGGTGGTCGTGCTGGGGACCGTCGTGGTCGTCGTGGGGATGGTCGTCGTGGTGGTGACGCACAGGATGTGACTCTGGTCGCAGACGCCGTTGCCGTCGCAGCCGGCGGTCGTGCAGGCGTCGCTGTC